>JAIKWS010000097.1 GCA_024684515.1 Prevotella sp. | reverse complement strand
TATATATAATATATATATTATATATATAATATAAAAATTTTCTTTCTTCCCAAAGCCACAATCCAGTTACACCTTATGCAACTGCGTAACTGCGTAATTGTGTAACTGCGTTATGTCTTTGCTGACTTTTGTCGCGACTCGGCATAGCTCAAACTAGTTTGGCTCTGCTCTTGCTGCTCCAAAAGTTGAGCTCTGCGACCCCCTCTCCCAATCCTGACAGTATCTGTCCCCCTGTCATTTGATCTACAATTAGGGTCTATATAATTGATTTTTAGATAGTTGGCCACAAGTAAATGAGGATTGTGAAAAATGTTTACAACATAAGAGGGGGAATATGAAATCAGCTCTCGAAAAATGTTTACATTATAAAACGCTGAAAGGCCATGTCAAAAATAGTTTGACTGAAGAATAGTGCCATTGTGTAGATGACTGTCAAGCTGTAGAAGAATCTGATGCAGGCCATTTGAAAGACGGAGGCTGTATGGGAGAAGATCACACGGGGGAAGATTTTCCAGTGTGAAAGCATGTTGACGATAAAGATGATGTCGCGATTCGCGACGCCATCGGTCGCCAGCAGGGATGTGGTCTCCTGCTTTTGTTTGGTATTGTTTTAAATCAAAAAGAAAGCGAAATTGCCGTTTTGCTAACTTTTTGCAAAATATTTTTTCAAAATGCTTTGCACATTACTAACTTTTTCGTACCTTTGCAGCGCAAAACAAGATTTTTCTGGTAAAAAGATTATGAGTAAGATTATCCAACCTGTTGATTACCAGTGTCTGCTCGATATGAGGCAGACGGAACAGGGTATTAAGCTGATTAAGGAGTTTTTCCAACAGAATCTCTCCACCGAGCTGCGCTTGCGTCGTGTTACGGCTCCTCTCTTCGTATTGAAGGGTCTTGGCATCAACGACGACCTGAACGGTGTGGAGCGTGCTGTCACCTTCCCTATCAAGGATCTTGGCGATGCCAGTGCTGAGGTGGTGCACTCGCTGGCCAAATGGAAGCGGCTGACGCTGGCGGAATATGCCATCGAGCCCGGCTATGGCGTCTATACCGACATGAATGCCATACGTGCCGACGAGGAGCTCGACAATCTGCACTCACTGTATGTTGACCAGTGGGACTGGGAAGCCGTCATCGGACGTGAGGACCGTACGGTGGCCTTCCTCAAGGATGTGGTGGAACGTATCTATGCTGCCATTCGTCGTACGGAGTATCTTACTTGTGAGACATACCCCCAGCTGAAGCCTTTCCTTCCTGAGAAGATACATTTCATACATAGTGAGCAATTGCTCCGCATGTATCCGGACAAGACACCCAAGGAACGTGAGGATGCCATCTGCGAGGCCTATGGTGCCGTCTTCATTATCGGCATCGGAGGTAAGCTGTCGAATGGCGAGAAGCACGACGGCAGGGCTCCGGACTATGACGACTGGTCGACAGTGGCCGAAGACGGGCAGCCGGGACTCAATGGCGACATCCTGATCTGGTATCCTGTGCTGGAACGCAGCATCGAACTGTCGTCGATGGGCATACGTGTTGACAAGGAGAGCCTGCTGCGACAGCTGAAGCTGGAAGGGCAGGAGCAGCGGGCAGAGCTGTATTTCCACCAGCAGCTGCTCAACGGCAAGCTGCCCCTGAGCATCGGAGGGGGCATCGGACAGAGCAGACTATGTATGGTGATGCTCCACAAGGCCCACATCGGTGAGATACAGGCAAGCATCTGGCCAGAAGACATGCGGACGGAATGCCGGCGGATGGGGATGGCCCTGATTTGAAAAAAGTAACAGGAAAATTTGCCTATGTGCAAAGAAATACGTAATTTTGCGCGACGAAACAATATGATGTCGACATGAATTACGAAGAAATGCTGAATGCACAGGGCAATAATCCCCTGAACCACGAGGAAATACCCCTAGGTGAGTTCTACAGGAAACAGGTAGACCAGAAATACCGCAATGTGGTAGAGCTGAAGTCTGACCTGACCGAGAACCTCGTCTTCTGTGAAGCATTGCGTCGCGACCAGCAGCTGTCGAGGCAGCTGGACGATCCGCACCAGCTGAAGTACGAGCTGTGGGAGGACAGTGGAGGCATCTATGAGCTGGAGCTACAGGCGGGCAGCTATCAGACGCTGAGCAAGCTGCTGGCCGACAATCCTGCAGTTGTGGCTGACCGGGGGTTCATCGAGCAGATTGTGACGGGGCTGATGGAACTGACGGAGAAGCTCCACGAGCGAGGCATCTTCCATTTGTGCTATGATCCGAAGACGGTCTTCGTCCGCAAGTCCGACAATGCCCCTATGCTGCTGTGCCATGGGTCGTTGTTCTCGTCGATGAGAAATCTCAGACTGCTGTTCGAGGACTGCGAGTCGTCGGTAGCTCCCGAGGTGCTGTCTGACGGACAGATGGATGAGCGTAGCGATGTCTTCGCCCTGGGCAAGCTCATTGAGCGTCTCTATGAAAGTGGCGACATGCCTTACGAATACAAGGGAGTGGTGAAGAAGGCTACCAGCGACGATCCCGAAAAGCGCTACAGCTCAGTGGTCGCCATGCGCAAGTCGCTGACAGAGAAGCGAAGCATGAAGCGCTCGGTGTGGATGCTCATCGGAGCAGTGGCAGTGGTGGGACTACTCGTATTCCTCTATTTCGACCTGACACCAGAGTCGTCTAATGTGGAGTTCGTAGACGGGAATGGCGTGCAGAAACGTGTAGACCCCTTCAGCGTGGATTATGACGAGCCTTTCGAGAATGATCAGGAGGAATATATAGACCCCGAGATTGCACTCTATCTCGACTCCATACAGCCAATGAGCGAGGAAGAGGTGAAGCGCATCTCCGACTCGCTGAACGTGGCCAGCAGCCAGGAGAAGATCTTCCGCCGTCGCTTTGAGCAACATGCCAACAGTAAGCTGTCGACACTCTATAGCAGTTCCAATATGGGGTCGAGCGAGGCCGACTTCGTGTCGCGTAGCCAGGGAGTGATGAGCGAGCTCATGGACTATGCCGCCAAGCTGAGCGAGGAGACAGGACTGCCACGTGAGGCCTGCGACGTACTGGCCAGCCAGGTCATCTCGCGCATACAGGCACAGCTGCAGCAAAACGTGAAGCACTACGGCAGCATGACGGAGCCTGGCAACGACGAATGATATTTTGACACATTATAAAATATATAAGCATAACAGAAAAATGAGAAGCAGAACAGCAAACTGGTTTGAGTGCCGCATCAAATACGAGAAAACAATGGAAGACGGCATGCAGAAGAAAGTGTCGGAAACGTATACGCTGGATGCCCTCAGCTTTACGGAAGCAGAACAGCGTATAGCCGAGGAGATGTCGTCGTATATCAGTGGCACCTTCGATGTCGACGACATCAAGAAGGCTGCATACGGAGAGATATTTTTCAGCGACGACGCCAATGCCGACCGCTGGTATAAGACGAAGCTCGACTTTATCACCATTGACGAGAAGACGGAAAAGGAGAAGCACTCCACGGTCACCTACCTCGTACAGGCCGGCAGTCTGCCCGAGGCAGTGAAAAACATCAACGAGGTCATGGGCGGTACAATGATAGACTATACGATACTGTCGGTGGCAGAGACCAAGCTGATGGACGTCTTCGAGTATAAGAAGAAGGAACAGGACGCAAAACCCGAGTTTGAAGCCTGATGTATCCAGTCAAGGAAAACCTGCACCGCGTGCTGGACACTCTGCCTGCGCATGTCCGTCTGGTGGCAATCAGCAAGTATCATCCTGCTGACTATATCATGGCGGCATACGAAGAGGGGCAGCGGGTGTTTGGCGAGAGCCACGAACAGGAGATAAGGACTAAGCACGAGACCCTGCCAAAGGATATCGAGTGGCATTTCATAGGACATCTTCAGACCAACAAGGTGAAGTATATCGTGCCCTATATCACGATGATTGAGGCTGTGGACTCGCTGCGGCTGCTTCGCGAGATAGACAAACAGGCCGCCAGGGTAGATAGGGTGGTGAAGGTGCTGCTGGAACTGCATATTGCCGAGGAGGCTACCAAATACGGGCTGTCGAAAGAAGACTGCATGATGCTGCTCGACGACGGCGAATGGCGACAAATGAAACATGTCAGCATCTGCGGACTGATGATGATGGCATCCCTCACCGACGACGAGCAGCAGATAGCAAGGGAATTTCAGGAGGCAGCAGATTTCTTCGATGTCGTGAAGCAGCGCTACTTTCATGATGACCCACAGTTCTGCGAACGCTCGTGGGGCATGAGCGACGACTATCAGCTGGCTGTGGGACATCGCTCTACGATGGTGAGAATAGGTACGGCCATCTTCGGACCGCGAGTCTACTGAAAGGGATATCTGAACGGGAAACAGCAGACACGATGTGACAGACAGTCCAGACTGACACACAGATAGGCAAAAGCAGACACGATGGCTACACCATATTATATAATAGAGGAACGGAAGCTGCGCGACAACCTGCAAGTCATTGCAGACGTGGCCAGGAAGGCAGATGTGGAAATCATACTTGCCTTCAAGGCTTTTGCCCTCTGGAAGACGTTCCCCATCTTTCGCGAGTATATCAAGAGCACTACTGCCAGCTCGCTCAGCGAGGCCCGCATGGCTGTGGAGAAATTCGGTGCTCCTGCCCATACCTTCTCGCCTGCCTATACCGATGACGAGATAGAGGGGATAGCGGCATGCTCCAGTCATCTGACATTTAATTCCCTGTCGCAGTATGATCGCTATCATCAGCGACTGGGCAGGAACGTCAGCATCGGATTGCGTGTCAATCCCGAGTATAGTGAGGTGGAGACCCTGCTGTATAACCCCTGTGCCCCTGGCACCCGATTTGGTGTGACGGCAGATAAGTTGCCCGAACAGTTGCCTGCCGACATCGAAGGCTTCCACTGTCATTGTCACTGTGAGAGCGGTTCTGACGTGTTGCAACGCACCCTCGTGCATATTGAGGAGAAGTTTTCACGCTGGTTTCCGCAACTGAAGTGGCTGAACCTGGGTGGCGGACATCTGATGACTCGCAAGGACTATGATATCCCGTTGCTCATCAGGCTCATGCACGGACTGCACGATCGCTATCCCTGGCTGAAGATCATTCTCGAGCCCGGCAGTGCCTTTGCCTGGCAGACAGGGCCGTTGGTAAGTCATGTGGTGGACATTGTAGAGGATAAGGGTATCCGTACGGCAATTCTCGATGTCAGTTTTACCTGCCATATGCCCGATTGTCTGGAGATGCCTTATTTCCCCGAGGTTCGTGGTGCCCGACATGTTGACGAGCAGGACACATTGGCACCCCTGTCGCACTGCTATCGTCTGGGGGGAAATAGCTGCCTGAGTGGCGACTATATGTCGTCCTGGTCTTTCGACCACGAGTTGGTGCTGGGAGAGGAGGTTGTCTTCGAGGATATGATTCACTATACGACGGTGAAGACCAACATGTTCAATGGCATTTCCCATCCCTCAATCGTGATGCAGCATACGGATGGCAGCCTGGAATTGCTCCGCCAGTACAGTAGCGACGACTATCTCAGTCGTATGGATTAGCAGGCTAGAGTGAAATACATTTTTTTTGAAAAAAAGATAGAAAAAGTTTTGTCAGTTCCGAAAAATGTATTACCTTTGCACCCGCAATCAAGAGAGATGCACTTCTGAAGTGAAGTAAATGCGGAAATAGCTCAGTTGGTAGAGCACAACCTTGCCAAGGTTGGGGTCGCGGGTCCGAGTCCCGTTTTCCGCTCAACATTCTGAACAAAAAGAGCGACGCATGTTTTTGGTCTGCGTTGTCAAAATGCCCAGGTGGCGGAATTGGTAGACGCGCACGTTTCAGGTGCGTGTGCCGCGAGGCGTGCAGGTTCGAGTCCTGTTCTGGGCACTCTTTTTATTCGGTGTGTAAATCAATATGTTGGAGAGGTGGCGGAATTGGTAGACGCGCTACTTTGAGGGGGTAGTGTCAATTGCGACGTGGGAGTTCGAGTCTCCTCCTCTTCACCATTTAAACAATTGTTTTTAGAAAATAACGCGGAAATAGCTCAGTTGGTAGAGCACAACCTTGCCAAGGTTGGGGTCGCGGGTCCGAGTCCCGTTTTCCGCTCTTTTCTTTTAAGGAAAACATACAATCAGATGAATTTATATATTAGGTATTTTGACAGAGAGACACTGGTACCGAGTGCCGATGCAGCAATAGATTTTCTGAGTAGCATTGGAGACATTGGTATGACACCCATGCTTGAAACGGACATACGCGAGTATGTGGCTAGTGACGTGTTCTATCCTAAGCGCTATAAGGTTCGTCCGCGCGTGTACTTTATTATTATTAAGACAGAAGCTGCTACCATGCAGGATTTCAAGGAGAAAAAAGCCATACGTACTCATTCGGATGACGGGATGAGTAAAGACCGCCAGATGGGTGGCAATATTATCAAGCTCAACGAAGAGCGAGCAGGCTGGTATGAGGGGTCGATTGACTTCAAACGGGTTCTTATGGTGCCTGGAACGGGCAAGTTTCAGTATCGCGATTCGCATTTCGTGGCACAGGTGAAAGCATTCTCGCCCATTGACTGCTACAATCGTATTGTCGAGCATCTACGTCCGCGTGTTGACGAGCGAAGCCAGTTCCCGTCGGCAAAGGGTAAGAATTTCAAATATCGCTATCTGGGACCTGCCAAGCCGTAGTCTGCGAGGGCTGTCGAATACTAATAATCCTAATACTTCGGAAAGATGAACAAAGTGATGCTCATAGGTAATGTAGGCAAAGACCCTGAGGTGCGTTATGTGGATCAGAACCAGCCGGTTGCTCGCCTGACGCTCGCAACTACAGAGCGTGGCTATACGCTTCAGAACGGAACGCAGGTGCCAGACCGCACAGAGTGGCATAATGTCATCCTATGGCGTAAGCTGGCCGAACTGGTGGAGCGCTATGTGCACAAGGGCGACAAACTATATATTGAGGGACGCATACACTATGCTTCGTACGACGATAAGCAGGGCAAGCGCCAGTATTATACTGAGATATGGGCCGACAATATGGAGATGCTGACTCCTAAAAGCTGAAAATGGACTATCTTCAACAACTGTTTAGCGAAGTACACCTACTGCCTCCCACCACCGGAGCTATTGTTGCCATTGTCCTGGCTGCCCTGTTGCTAGTCGTGTCGGGTTTCGCCTCTGGGTCGGAGATTGCCTTTTTCTCGCTCTCGCCCAACGATCTTAACGACCTTGATGTAGAGAAGAGTGCCGTAGACAAGAAGATACAGCAACTAAGGACCGACTCCGAACGTACGCTTGCAACCATCCTGATTACTAACAATCTGGTCAATGTGACCATTATCATGCTGTGCAACTATTTCTTTGCGCATGTTATTGATTTTGGTTCAGCAGTATGGCTGCAGTTTGTAGTAGTCACCGTACTGCTCACTTTCCTGCTGTTGCTTTTCGGTGAGATTATACCAAAGGTCTATTGCAGTCAGCACTCGCTACAGATGTGCCGTCGCTTTGCACCAGCCATCATGGTACTTAGCCGTCTCTTTCGTCCGCTTTCCTGCATACTCCTGCGTTCTGGCATACTGGCAGAGAAGGTGGTACAGCGTGAAAACCACGTGCTCAGTGTCGACGATCTGGAGCAGGCACTCGAGCTGACGGATAAGACGGATATCCGGGAAGAACAGAACATGCTCGAGGGCATCGTCCGCTTTGGCGACGAGACGGCCAAGGAGGTGATGACCAGTCGTCAGGACATTGTGGATCTCGATTTCCGTTCCGCATTTCCCGATGTCATCAAGTGTATTGTAGAGAACAACTATTCGCGCATTCCTGTCTATCAGGATTCTATCGACAATGTGCGTGGCATACTGTATATCAAGGACTTGCTGCCCCATTTGTCCAAGCCTGCCTCCTTCCGTTGGCAGTCGCTCATACGTCCTCCTTATTTCGTACCTGAGACAAAGAAAATAGACGATCTGCTTCGCGACTTCCAGGAAAACAAGGTTCATATTGCTATTGTCGTTGATGAGTTTGGAGGTACTAGCGGGCTCATTACCCTTGAGGATATACTTGAGGAAATCGTTGGCGAGATCAACGATGAGTATGATGAAGAGGAGAAAAGCTATGTGCGTCTGAATGCCAATACCTATATCTTCGAGGGTAAGACGCTGCTCACCGATTTCTATCGCATTCTGAAAATCGACGACGATGTGTTTGAAGAGGTTGAGGGAGAGGCAGATACGCTAGCCGGACTGCTGCTGGAGCTAAAGGGTGATTTCCCTATGCCCCATGAACGCATTGAGTATAAGCACTTCAAGTTCGAGATTGTTGAGATCGATGGTCATCGCATCTCAAAAGTAAAACTGGTGTTGGGAACGCCAAAGGAGTCATCGTCTGTCTAATCCCTTTTGCCCATTGTCACTACTTGAGATACGTCAGCTTTCTGCCCATGCCCGACTGGGGCTGTGGCGCATAGACGAGCATCCTGCGGGTGCTCCAAGAGAGCGTGAACACTATGCCGTGAACCGTTTGCTACTGGCGATGACGGGTGACGAGACACTCACTATTGGACATGCTCCCAGTGGTAAGCCTTTCCTGCAGTCGCTTTCCAATCCCAGTTCCGCTCTTTCGCAGCTGCATATTTCCATCAGTCACACCAAGGGATATGCTGTCTTGCTGTTGTCCGAGACGTCAGAGGTGGGCGTTGACATCGAGTATCGTTCAGATCGTGTGGAACGTATTGCCAGCCGCTTTATCCGTCCCGATGAACAGGTGGAAACGACCATGCAGAAACTGCTCCTCTGGTCGGCAAAGGAGACAATCTATAAGCTCTTTTCAGAAGATAATCTGTATTTCTACGACATGCGCGAACGGGGTGTTGCGAATGACATTCTGCGCATGGAGAATATCCGACGCGAGAAGATTGTAGAGGTTCACTTCGAGGTTTCTGACGATTATGTTCTCACCTATGCTTTCTAGGCATAGTTGTCCTCTTTTGTCTTTTCTTCATCATCGGGAGTCGTCTTGCTCCCTCTCCGTCCTTATCTCGTTGCGTTGTATCCCTGACTACCATCCCAGTTCTGCTAGTCCTGCGGCTTGATACCACTGCATTTCCTTGATCCTCTCGTTCTGCTGTTGGTAGAAAGTACTGCTTTTGTCCTGTGGTACGTACATGCTGACCCCGCCATAGCGTTCTTCCGTGATCTCGAAGTCTCGGAATGTGGTACTGTCAAAATCCAGGTAGGGGACATGGTTGGCCATCCATACTGTCGTCATCAGCCTGCAGGGTACAGCTTTCTCAAACGTCCGTCTCCATTCTGTATAGACATTGTCCGAAGCAAAGCGTAGCATGAAGTCGTTCATGTCGAATAGCGACTGGTCGAAGTAGTATATCAGTTCCTCTACGTTGGGATAGCCGTCGGTCTGCAGGTTCACTGCGCATTGTTTCAGGGCTGTGTGTGTGGCCTGTGCCAGGTTATCCATCTCGCTGGTCTTTATTGCCGCCATAGGTTCCGGATAGCCTTCCGAGAGCTGTGCATTGTAGGCCTGGGCCACCAATTGGTAGAAATTGTCCTGCTGGTTGAACAGCAGTGGGATGATGGTCTGATAGGGTGCTCCCTCGCCAGGGATCTCTGCTGCAGAGCCGATGATATAGTCGGCAGTGTTACGTAGCTCGTAGGCTGATTCTATGCTTTGGAAACAGCAGCAGTCGGCAAAGATGAAGCGGAGGTGGGGCAGGGGAGCGAGTGCCTGTGCCATATCGCTGATGTTCATCCACGACTCCCCGTCGGTGGTGTCCTGACCGTAGGCGTGTCGTGGCCGGCTCTTGCTGGGTTTCCACACCAGCCAGCCGTCAGCATGTCCCCAGAGCACCAGTCCGTAGTTCTTGGCACTGTAGTGCTCCGTCATCCATTTCATCGCCATTGTCAGAGTCTCTGCTTCCGAGGTCTTCACGCTCTCTTTCAGAGTTTCAATCCTGATGGTGTCTCCCTTCTCTACTTTCAGGAAGTAGGGCAGCTTGCCCCTTTGGTCGACGAATAGCAGCAAGTTGCAATCGCTTGCTACCTGCTTGCTTCCTTCCATCATCTGCTTGACGTCGCTCATGATGAAACTCTGCAGGTTGTTGTCGCCAGCTATGTATACCAGCACACTTTGCGTATCGGGCTGTTGGGGGTCGTTCTTGTCTTTATGGCAGGCTGTCAACAATAGTGCTGCAGCTATTAGTTGAAAGATGATAACTCTCATGTCTGTTCAAAATTTTGCTGCAAAGGTACGAATAAGTGAGTAGAAAACCAAATAATATTTGGATTTTCTCGAACGGGAGTACCTAAGACTAAAGGTCAAAGGTACGAATAAGTGAGTAGAAAACCAAATAATTTGGGTTTTTTCGAGCTGTCGTTTTGTATATTCAGACAGTTTCGCTGTGTTTTTTTATTGATTAACATAATGGATGTGAAAAGTGCAGAATAAATTGCGCGTTTCCGCGTTTTTTTTTGTAATTTTGCCATCAAATTTAGATTGATTGAATGAAAAAGCTCATCATATTTCTTGTTTTATGCCTATTTGTGGGTAGTGTCTGTGATGCTGCCTCCCGTAAGAAGAAGCGTCGTAAAAGCGTACGTACTGTCCGCGTGGTAAAGAAACCCGTCAAGCTGACCATCCACGATGCCGATCCTTTTTGTACTTGTGAGGATACCTGTAACCACGTTCACGGCATTGACGTGAGCCACTATCAGAACGAGGTGTTCTGGAATGCCGTGCTCGACGATACCAATATGTCGTACGTCTATCTGAAATGCACAGAGGGCAGTGACAATCAGGACCCGCGCTATCTACGCAACCTGGAAATGATCCGTGAGCGCAAGCTGAAGGTGGGCTCCTATCACTTCTTCCGTCCTAAGGTATGCCTGCGACAGCAGATGCATAATTTCCGCGTGCAGTGCATCCCTTGTGAGCAGGATCTCATACCGATGCTTGATGTGGAGACTACTGCAGGAATGCCTAGCGAGCAGTTTTGTGACTCGTTGCAGAAGATGCTACTGCTGATGGAGGAAACCTACCATCAGAAGCCTTTGGTTTATACCTACCGCAACTTCTATAACCAGCATCTGCAGGGCAAACTGGATGGCTATCCGCTCATGATAGCCATGTATAGCGATGAGAAACCAGAGCTGGCAGATGGTCGCGAC
The DNA here is from genome assembly GCA_024684515.1 of Prevotella sp. GTDB lineage: Bacteria > Bacteroidota > Bacteroidia > Bacteroidales > Bacteroidaceae > Prevotella. Next base: position 21,773 of record JAIKWS010000097.1, on the reverse strand, counting down.
TACGTCATCTGGCAGTACACTTGCAAGGGTCGGTTGGCGGGTGTGAAAGGCGAAGTGGACAAAAGCCGACTGATGAAAGGTCATACTCTAGACGAGATTATTTATGTCAGATAAGCAACAGTTCTCTTATTCTCCCATAGTTGTTGGAGTGATTATTGCCTTGATTGGCATTCTTACCGGATTTTATATTGCCGATAATGCAAAACAGCAACTGGCTGCCAACCAGAAAGGTACGGATATGTTTTTTGAGGATTCCTTGAAGTCCGAGCCATCAGTGCCCATTGAAGGAACTCCGCAGCCGCTTGATGAGCTCCCTCCACTGGATCCTGTGGTTGTGGATGCACCATTGCCCGAGGAGGTTGAAGACGATACAGCATCGCATATCCAGCCGCCTGTCAGTGAACCAGAGGTAGAAGCCCGGCAAGCAACAGGGCAAGACAGCGAGCCTGTCAGGGATGTCATAGAGGAGACGGACGTAGAACCAGTAGAAGTGGATGATTTTGAAGAGGTGCCACAGGAGGTGCTGGATTCTCTAGGGTAGCCAATGGCGTTTTTATTTCATCAGCGAATTAGCTGATATGATTTAGTGGTGTTTTTCCGCAACGGGCTTCTTCTTAGTTTCTTCGACGAGCGAAGAGTACTAATGAAACGATTACCGAATAAATCCGAAAAACCGTAAAGCCCGATTAATTTTTTCCTGTACATTGAACGTCGCGGGGAAATCCGAAAAAATGCCGAAAAGCCCGAAAAAGCCATGCGTGTTATGTACCTTGGATGATACTGGCCGTAGTATGTTCTCAACCGGTTGGCATTTTGCCATTGTTCTGTCCGTTAGAATGCGCCCATGCTGGGCAAACCGACTAGCTCAAACTAGTTTGGCTCTGCTCTCGCTGCTCCAAAAGTTCCCCATAAAGAGAGGAGGGGCAGGGTAGGGTCCCGCAACGAGGGGGCCACGCATTAGATGCCAAAGGGGTGGGTATGTAGCGAGGGTAAGGCTAAGTGTATAAGGTGGGACGCAACAGCAGCAACGTACAGAACGGCAAACGGCAAAATGCCAGCCGTAATCTCACTTGGAGCGAGCCGTAATCTCACTTGGAGCGAGCCGGCTGAGAACAACCCGCGACCAGTATCGGCCAATGAACACACTCGCATGGCCTTTTCGGGTAATTCGGTTTTCGGATTTTTCGCTAATCGTTTCTTTAGTACGCTTCGCTCAACGAAGAATAAAGAAGAGGCCCGATACCATCGACCCTTGTGGTTGACCAAATTCAATTCATGAAAAATTGTCTCTCCCTTCGGCTGTCGAGCTTGTAGAGAGGCTGTTTTTGGAGTGGAAGAAAGTTTAAAAGAAATGTGTTGCTGTTCCGCTTTATCCTCTTTCAAATAGGATGAGAATTGCCTACCCATGAATGTGATTCCTGTCGCAGAAGGATGGCACAGTGCTATAACGACTCATCATCAGGCTGCTGGGGACGTCGCTTGAGCGGAGGCAGATGACGCTTGTGCCGAAGATAGTCTTCGCGACGTTTTTCATACTCCTGCTGATGTTGTTCAAGATATCCGTCGGCCATTGATGTTGTAAGATGGATTCTACGTATAGCCAAGTATTACTGGAACTTGGCGTATACAACATTAATACGGATGGGCTCGTTGGGGTTATCAGGCCCTCCAACCAGGCGGGTACTGCTGAGCGACATATCGTGATGTACACTAGCCAAGGTGGAAGTAGAGGTTGATGTGGTGTAGGTGATGGGTACGAGCACCATCTTGTTCCAGTCGGGATGATGGGCTTCCCACTGCGGATCATCAATCAGTCCCTGTTGTCTCGTGCGCCAGAGTGTGGTGATGAGCGACGAGATGTTGTTGAAGGTATAGGTATTGTTACTTGTGGACGTATTGGAAGATGTGGGTATCGGGTTGTTGTATGCCGTGTAGTACGAGGTGATATTGTCAGGCACGCGGCTGTTCTCAAAAAAGCTCTTCAGGCTGTCCTTCTGCACCATGAGTAGTACTGTCGGCACGGCCAGGATGCGGCTGTCGGTACTCTGGCTGTTGAGGCGCTGGAAGGTGATCTTTGCGGCTAGCAGTGAGTCGCCTTCGTGGTCCTGTTTGATCTGGGTGACAGGGATGGTGACCTCGGTGAAGAGCCCTGCGGGGGTCTTCAGGTAGGTGTGTTGCGTCTCCTGTGCCAGCTTGTTCAGTGTCTGATGGTCGTTGGTGATATGGGTGGTTTGCAGCACCTCTTTCGTACCGGCCAGGATGAGGCGTGCATTGAAGATGCTTGAGTCGCCCTGTACGGTGTAGAATGTGCGCAGGCCGATGTTGGTCACCTTCGAGTGGAATCCTAGTCCGTCAGTGATCTGGAAGAGGAATCCAGGGCATAGTTGGTGCGTGAAGATGTATGAGTTGGCAAAATAATCATGGTGGTCGTAATACTGGCGCATGATATAGGTGCCGTAGTTGTTGTATAACGTGCCGTCTGTGGCGGTATAGGGTTTGTTCAATGGGATGCGGATACAGTTTTGATAGCTATCGTCTGTTCTCACATAGTCCAGCTCGCCCAGGTTGGCATAGCTGAACATCTTGTCCTGGCTGAGTCCATTACGTCGCAACATGCCGGCCTTCACGGGGCTGAAGTTGGAATAGTAGCGCTTGCCCTCGCTCATGGGCATGGCGAGTTCGGCAATGTTCATCTTCATGGCCTGTAGGCTGTCGTCCTGTCGCGAGGGGGCATCGAGATAAAGTATGATCTCGCAGGAGTCGGCAGCAGCTCTGTTGTCGTAGCGGCTTATCACCTCGTCTTCCGGGAAGATATAGGTAGTCTCGAGGAGGTGTAACTGCGTAGTGAATTCACTGGTGACGTCAGTGCCGGTCTCGGGGTCGCGTACTCGTCCTAGATAGCAGTCTGCAGCTAGAGCGAGTACTGAGTCGGCTACGATGGTGCGTGTTGTCACTTCGTAGCTGGTAGTACTGGCTGCGAGCTTGTCGCTCTTGTTGGTCAGTGTCTGGCCAATGTTAAGGTCTTCGTTGTCGCAAGAAGAAATGGCTACCAGTGCACAAGCTGCGGCAGCCATTATATTGAGCTTTAAGTGGTTCATGTAGAATGACATGATGTCTGTCTGTTAAACTAAATATTGTCGTAGAATTCTTCGTAGCCAGCTGCGAAGTCCTCTGAATAGGGCAAGATGGGAATGCCTTTCTTCTGCACATGATCGAGCAGCTTGCTGTTGACCTCGCTGTCGGCCTGTATGACACCGTCGCTATAGTCGATGGCCATTTTCCCCAGTTCCAGGAAGTCGAAATTGTCGTTGTAGTCTTCTAGCAGTTCAGACTTGGCCTCTCGGAAGGCCAGGCATCGCTTGAATTTCGTACCTAGGTCTTTCTGCAGGTTGTTGGTGAAAAGCGAAGTGACCACCTTGCAGTTGGCGTATGATGGCTCGTCAGCATAGGCAGTCTTGACATAGAGCGGCACCACAGCACTCATCCATCCCTGACAATGAATGACGTCGGGAACCCATCGAAGCTTCTTCACTGTCTCCAGGACGCCGCGTGCGAAGAAGATGGCCCGCTCGCCATTGTCGGGATAGTCCTCTCCACTCTCGTCAGTAATCATCTTGCGCTTGGAAAAGTAATCATCGTTGTCGATAAAATATACTGCAACGTGCGATGACTGGATGGAAGCCACTTTGATGATGAGCGGATGGTCAGTCTCGTCGATGATGAGGTTCATGCCGGAAAGACGCTGAACTTCGTGTAGTTGGCCTCTGCGCTCGTTGATGGTTCCCCACTTGGGCATGAATGTACGGATCTCATGTCCTAGTTCCTGCATGACACGGGGGAGCTCACGACCCATGACGGACAATTTGTTGTCTTCAACATATGGTGAAATCTCCTGGTTGATGAATAGGATTTTCTTTTTAGCCATCGTAAAATTGGTTTAATTACCATGCAAAGGTACAATTTTTTTTGCATAAAAGCGAATAAAATGTGCGATAATTGGCAGATTTTAAGAAAAGGTGACATTTTATAGGTTTATTTTTAGGGTTTTTTTTCCTTGTTTGCAAAATTTGTTGTTATTTTGCAGGCGCTTAGCAGCAATATTTGTAGAAAGATGAAAGTATTTAGCAAGATTGTTGACCTGCAGAACGCGCTTTTTGACGAGCGCAAGGCAGGTAAGAGCGTGGGACTGGTGCCCACGATGGGAGCTTTGCACGAGGGGCATGCCTCGCTGGTGCTTCGCTCGGTGAAGGATAACGATGTCACTGTGGTATCTGTGTTTGTCAATCCTACTCAGTTTAATGACAAGAACGATCTCACACGCTATCCACGTACGCTGGAGGCAGACTGTAAACTGCTGGAACACTGTGGCGCCGACTATGTATTGGCACCGTCGGTAGAGGAGATGTATCCGACTCCCGACACCAGGCAGTTTGAGTACCCACCTGTGTCGACCGTGATGGAGGGTGCCCATCGTCCGGGCCATTTCAACGGTGTGTGTCAGGTGGTGAGTCGCCTGTTTTATATCGTGCGTCCTGATCGTGCCTATTTCGGAGAGAAGGACTGGCAGCAGATAGCTGTGGTGAAGGCTATGGTGCGTCATTTGCAGCTGCCTGTGGACATTGTGGAGTGTCCCATCGTGCGTGAGGCTGACGGTTTGGCAAAGTCTAGTCGGAATACCCTGTTGTCGAGCGAGGAGCGTGAGATAGCTCCAGCCATCTTCAAAGCCCTGAAGGCAAGTCTGACTTTCGCCAAGACGCATACGCTGAAGGAAACTCACGACAAGGTGGTGGCCGACATTAATTCTGTCAATGGACTGGAAGTGGAATACTTTGCCATCGTAGACGGCAATACACTAGAGGATGTGGCAGAATGGGAAGATTCACCGTATGTGGTGGGCTGCATCACCGTTTATTGCGGAAAGACGCCCATCCGCCTGATAGACCACATTAAGTATAAATAGTATAACACTTCGATTTTCTAATCACAAACAGGAACTGGAATAATGCTGATAGAGGTAATGAAGTCCAAACTGCATTGTGTGCAGGTGACTGAGGCAAACTTGAACTATATAGGAAGCATCACCATCGACGAGGATTTGATGGATGCCGCTAACCTGATAGCAGGTGAGAAAGTCCAGGTCGTAGACAACAACAATGGTGAGCGTTTCGAGACGTATATCATCAAGGGCGAGCGTGGCTCTGGCTGCGTTTGTCTCAATGGTGCTGCTGCCCGAAAGGTGCAGGTTGGTGACACGGTGATCATTATCTCGTATGCGCTGATGGACTTTGAAGAGGCTAAGTCTTTCAAGCCTAGCGTGGTGTTTCCCAGGGACAACAAGGTTTAGAAAAACCTGATGCGATATATCGTGCTACGGTCGTGAGAGACCGTGTGCTTTTGTGCTGTAGGCGATAGTATAATAACAACAGCAGCTATAGGCATCGTGTATGAAGCGTATAGCTGCTGTTGGCGTTGCGGGAGGTCTTATTGTAGCTGCTGGCTGATGAACTGTTTTAGCTCTTCGCCGCGCAGTCCCTTCTGAAGAATCTTACCCTCGCTGTCAAGGATGACGAGGTGAGGTATAGCCCTCACTTGGAATGCCGTAGCGGCAGCTGATTCCCATCCCTTCAGGTCGGACATCTGGGGCCATTCCAGTTTCAGGTCGCTGATAGCGCGGTTCCAGTCGGCGGCACTTTCGTCGAGCGAGATGCCAACGATGCCAAGGCCCTTGGGCTTGAACTCAGCATACAGCTGCTTCATGAATGGCATCTCATTGCGACAGGGTCCGCACCAAGAAGCCCAGAAGTCAAGAATGGTAATCTTGTTCTTCTGTACCTCGCTCATGACGTTCATCTCGCCACCGTCTGGTGTACCCAGCGAGAAGTCAGTAATTTTGTTGCCAACCTCAGTAGCCTTGCCAGCCTCTATCAGTTGTTTGATCTGAAGTATTTGTGGACGCTGACGGAATGCTTCTGGCATTTTCTCTATCAGCTGACTCACCAGTTCACTCTTCTCGGTGGGGTCTAGGAAACTAGTAACAAGCAGGAATCCCATTTCGTTGCCGATGTTCTTCTCGGCAGATGCTTCCATCCTTTTGGTAATCTCGTTGGCTAACTGCTTGTATCGTTCGTTTAATGCCCATTCGGCATCTTTGCTGAGCACGGTGTCAGAGTAGACGACCTTCTCTATTTCCTGGATTTTCTCGTAGTATGGTTCCACTTCGTTGTTCAGCTCCTGCCAGGCATCGTTCGATACGGTGCCGGCAATCTTCGACTTGCCAGGTTCTTTGGCCAGTGTGACAGTGATAGTACCAGGTTCGCTGAAGAATTCCACGTTGTTGAACTCGTCGCTCTTGACGTTCAGACTGTACAGAGTGACCGTGTCGGCCTTACCAGTGTAACTGAACTTGCCGTCTTTGATTATTATAGAGTCCAGCACTTGTCCGTCCATGTTCACCACTTGCAGCACGCTGCCATCGGTAAAACCTTCTGCGGAACCAACCAGTTCGTAGGAGTTTTTGCTCTCGTTTTTGTTGCAGGCCACTGCCAACAGCAGAAATAGGGCTGCAAAGATGAATGTAGGTTTTCTCATAAATAAAAATGTAAAGGGTTAGGCTACACAAGGTATTGGTCACTGATGCTTTCGTTCTCGATAACGCGACGAATGGTCTCAGCAAACATTTCCGCCACAGAGATCTGCTTCACCTTGGCGCATCGCTGGGTATAGGGAATACTGTCAGTAAACACGATTTCTGTTAGTGCAGACTCTTGAACCCTTTCGCTTGCCGGGCCGCTCATGACACAGTGGCTGGCGCAGGCACGTACGCTCTTTGCTCCAGACTCCATCATCAGGTCGGCAGCTTTGGTGATGGTGCCTGCTGTATCAACCATATCGTCTACGATGACCACATTCTTGCCCTCAACTTCTCCTATGATCTGCATGGTGGCTACCACATTGGCACGGGCCCGAGTCTTGTTGCATAGCACAAGCGGACATCCTAAGTACTTGGCATAGGTGTTGGCACGCTTGGAACCACCAACGTCGGGTGATGCAATCACGAGTTCGTCGAGCTTCAGGCTCTGCAGATAGGGTAGCAGCACGCCAGAAGCATAGAGATGGTCAACAGGAACGTCGAAAAATCCCTGTATCTGATCAGCGTGTAAGTCCATCGTGATGACTCGGTTGATACCTGCCACGCTGAGCAAATCGGCTATGAGCTTGGCGCCGATAGATACACGCGGCTTGTCATTGCGGTCCTGACGGGCCCAGCCAAAGTAGGGGATGACGGCATTGATGGTACGGGCCGAAGCGCGCTTGGCTGCATCGATCATCAGTAGTAGTTCCATCAGGTTGTCGCTGTTGGGGAATGTGCTTTGCACAAGGAAGATGTCGCGTCCGCGAATGCTCTCTTCGTAGCTTACGGCGAATTCTCCGTCGGAGAACCTGGTGATTTGAAGTTGTCCGAGCTGGCAACCAAGGCTCTGGCAGATTTTCTCTGCGAGGTATCTCGTGGCAGTGCCCGAGAATACCATATAGTTCTGTGTGTTCATATTATTTTGTTAAGATACGGCTTTCTGTAATTTCTTAAAGTGACTGATTAGCTCCTTGAAATCCTGACCTTGATGAATGTTGAAGCGATTCCACAAGTCACCGCAAATCACCACGCCGCCAAAACCGAGATCGGCTATCTGGCGGATGTTGTCGAGGTTGATTCCTCCCAGAGCATATACATGCCTGTCGATGATTCCGCTCTTTGAGGCAGACTTTAACTCTTCGTATGTAAACGCCTGGCGATCATTAGGATTGCTCTGACTGTTGAAAATGCTTTTCAGGAAGATGTAGGATGATTTCTTCTTCCATTGCGCTACTTGTTCTAGCGAGGTACAAGTACGGCTGACCTCACCTTTATAGCCATAAGGCAGTTCTGTCCCGGGCTGTTCCAGATGGATGCTGCGCAGGCCGTATTCCTCACGCAAATAGAAGTGGTCGTGAACGGTGATGCGCCTGTAATACTCGTCTGGAAGCAACGTGAGCAGTCGTTCGGAATAGACGGGCTCCGATCCTGGCTTGAAAAGATGCATGAAATCCATACCTTCCTCAAAAAGGGAGGTGAGGATCTTGTCTTCTTCTACGAAGAACGTGGGCCGCGTCATGATAACAAGTTTCATGCTTACAAATTATATTGCGGTTGCAAAGTTAGCAAAAAATATTGGCTCAGCAAAACAATGCTGGCGATTATTTGGAAAAAAGTCACTAAGACATGATACTGCACTGTTGGCGTCGTGTGTTCTGGCTAGAAGCAGAGTTGCCGATAGGGGCAATGCTTGCAGTGATGCTGCTCTGCATTGGGGACGAGCGGGATGGCGGGATTATACATCTTTGTAATAATCTGTCGTAGTTGATCCAGAAAAAGGTCTGTATATTCAGACACGTTGTTGATGGGCTCTTTCCCCAAGCGCAAGGTGGGGTCGTAGTCGGCACCTCCAGCATGCTGGATGAATAGCAGCGCTGGTGTCACGGGCAACTCGCGATGCTGACGGGCTATGATGATGGAATAGAAGAGCGCCTGGAGGTAGTAGTCCGAGTGGTGCTTAATGTTCTCAGGCATGAACACGGCATCGATGTCGGGCAGATTTTTCTGGACGCGACTCCCAGTCTTGTAGTCTACGACGCGGATACGCTGCTGTCCGCTGCTATCGGTAATCAGGTCCATGCGGTCGATGCGTCCGCCAATGCGAATGCTTTGTCCTGGCTGCTGTAGGTCGAGTTTCATACTGACATGTTCTTCCATACCGAGAATGCTGAATGGTGCCAGTTTGCTGTCTAGCAAAAGCAATTGGCGCAGGTAGTGTATGATGACTTCGCGATTGATAAGCTGCAGACCATTGAGGCGTGGCTGAAAGTTTACGTCAGGGTTGTGAATCTTGAACAGCTCCTGTCGGAAGGCGTCGTCCACAGCGCGTTGAATGCTCACTTGTTCCTTTAGTAGCTTGTCTATATCGCTTTTTAAAATCACGGGTCGTGTGGCAATGCCACCCTTAGCGTCGAGCAATTGGGAATAGATGATTCGGGAGGCTTCGTGGAAGATGTTTCCAAAGATGCGGTCGTCCACAATGTCGTCGTCAGTATCGTCGGGCTTGCGCAGTTGTTCTACATAATAATAATGAAAGAGCAAGGGGCAGCGAAGGTAGCGGTTGATGTGTGAGGGGCTTAGCTCATGGGGTGGGGTGGCACGGTTTGCTATCGGCTGGGGCTGTTTGTGGTTGTAGCCCTGTCCACCTTGCAGGGTGAGGAATTTGATGGGGTGGGGATATTCTACTAATAGCTGTTGCAGGAATCGGCTCATTTCGCCCTTCTGGCCGTCGTTGGTGGCATTGTTGTATACGATGGTCACGTCTTCGCAACGTTGCAGCAGACGGTGGAAATAGTAGCTGTAGATGGCAACCTTGTGGTCAGGAGTGGTAAGCCCGTATGCCTTGCGCAGACTATAGGGTATAAACGATGTTTCGTTGGCTCCTCGCGGCATATTGCCTTCTTGGGCCGAGAGAATGAGTAGGTGTTGGAAATCTAGATTTCGCGTCTCGAGAATACCCATGATCTGAAGCCCCTCTGCCGGTTCACCATGAAAAGGTACGGTGGTGGCTTGCGTCAGTTGACTGATGAGACGTCCTAGGGTGATAATGTCTGTGGTGAGATCGCCGTTGTGCGACAAGGTAAGTAGACGGTTCAGCAGTGTGTAGCTACGGAACAGGCATTCTTCCTTCAGTGGCGAGGCGTCCTCGTGCGATGCTTTGGCCACCGACTGTACTACGGAGCATAGCCATGTGAGTAGGTCTTCGTTCTGATGGACTGGGCCAAAGGGTTGGAAGAGGGTACCAGTCAACTCGTCGATGTTGAGTTGCTGGTATGTTGGGAAGAAATTGTTTTCCTCGTCCAGTTGTTGAAGCAGTGCAGGTATTTGTGGTGAGGCATTTATCAGGTAGGGGTGGTGAAGCAGTGCCTTTACCTGGCGGATGCGGAAATGTTGCTCTTGATGGTCGTAGCCGTCACGTCGTAGTGCGATGAGCTTACCGATTAGCGAGGCAACGGGCGATTGTGCCAGTGGGTAGCCTGTTGTGATGTTTACATGCTTCACTTCAGAAGGTATGCAGTGGATGATGGTAGGTAGCAGATTTTCATTGCATAGCACGATAGCGGTTTCGCGTGATGGCGAGTTGATATTCTCTAGCCAGGATGCTGCGTAGCGTGCCTGTATATTTTCGGTGGCAGCCGACGCAAACACGATACGTCTGGGTGTGGATAGATTGTTGTAAATCCGTTCGTCGTGGTTGTCGAGCTCGTTGGGGAAATCGGCAAGATACTGGCTTATAAAATGTCCCGCCTCGTTGTCTTTCATGTAGTATTGGTCGAAGTCCCAGTAGAAATGTGCCTTCCCTTGTCGGCGAAGCAGGGTGAAGAGCCGGTGTTCTACCTGCAGTAGGACGTTAAAGCCTACGAAGAGGTATACATCGTAATTGAATTCCAGGCTTTCTTGTGTTACGACCTCTCTATAGAGTGCCCCTTCGTATGCAAGATTCTGGCTTTTCAGTCGCTGGTTGAAGTCTATGTAGATATCGTTCATGTGTGTCCAAAGCCGTAGAAACCGTTGCTTCAGTTCGCTGTTGCTCTCTTCTGAGAAGTTGCTAAAGAACCGGTGCAGCACGTGACGCTGTTCTTCTGTGAGAAAACTATCGTCATCCATCTCGTGAAGATCGGTGACATTGGCGAAGACGCGACTGGCATCGGCCATCTGTTTGTCAATATCGTCAAAGTCGTTCAGGAGGAGTTGTCCCCATCCAAAGAAATGGTCGAGCGTTTCTTCTGTACCTGTCTGATTTGTAAATGATTTGTGTAGTTCGCAAATAGACTTTATCGTATCTGCAACCTGACATTGGGAGTGCTGGCGGAAGAGATCACTGATGGTGATATAGGCAGGACTCCAGATGGGTTTGCCTGCCAGTCTTGCAAGGTGCTCGTTTAGAAATAGGGACGCCCGCTTGTTGGGGAACACGACAGCTACCCGCGAGAGATTTGTACCGTATTTGCTGAGGATGTCTTCGGCCACGTATGTAAGGAAAGACTTTGTCATGATAGGTCTGATTTGATTTCGATGATTTCGTTTGAGTACACAAGCCAGAGATAGCCTCTGACGTTGTGAAATCCCATGCTTGTGAGTAGCTGCATATACTGACGTACTTGTTCGTGATATTCGGATCGTTCGCGTCCGAATTTGAAGTCGACGACAATCGTTTGCTTGCCGTTGGTCATCACGCGGTCTGGGCGTCGCTCCACCACGCGTCCTGTATCTGGGTCACTACACAGGATGGTGCATTCGTTGTATAGTTGCCACTGTCCGGGTGTGAACCACGTTTTCACCTGTGGACTGGACAGGCGTTTGCGCAGCAGACTGCTCAGGTTTTGATGCGTCAGTTCTCCGTCGCCATAGAGAATGCCATCTTGCTCTAGCTGCAGGAGGGATGTTTCTATATCGTCAGAAGTGCGAATCGTCGACAATATCTGATGCAGTATGCTGCCCAGCTGTATATAGGTGTTCTGCCGTTTCTCGTCTTCTGTGTCGCAATGGGCAAAGGCAATGCTCTTGTTGCTTTGCTTGAAGTCTACCTTGTTTTGGTATATCTTGATAGGGACGCGTACTACGCTAGCTTCCTGCAGGAATGGGTTTGCCGTCTTGGCCTCCGTCTTTGGTGGCTTTTGCGGCCATGTGTCCTCGCCATATTCAAAGACCATCGCTTCTTGCTCGTCTGTTTCGCCAGTGAGTCTTGCACCATCCATAGATGTGGCAATCTGCGGCAATACTTGTTCTAGGAGTGCGGAGCGTGTGTTGGTCGGACTCTTGCGCCTACCCCATACATAGAGGTTCTGTATGGCACGTGTGAAAGCCACATAGAGTAGGTTGAGGTTGTCTACCGTGTTCTGCATGTGTTCTGAGTCGTAGTCACTCTCATAGATAGAGCCTTTCATGCCGTTGTGACTAAAATCGATGGGGGCGAGGGGTAGCAAGCTGAAGGGATCTTCCTGTGGTGAGCACCAGAGCACGTCTTGTTGTTCTAGTAGCCAGTCGCAATAGGGTATGAGCACGTGTGGAAATTCTAGTCCTTTGGATTTGTGGATCGATACAATTCGTAGACCATCAGTCTCAGGACTCTGGATAGTCGTTTTCCAAAGATTCATATCCCACTCTTGCAGAAAGGCTTCAATATCCGAGTTGTTTTCAGTGGCAAACGTGTTTACCTGGTCGAAGAAGGCACATAGATAGGCACTCTGATCACCTCCCATATTCTCGATGTGGAAGATGTTGAATAGTTGTTCTGTCAGTTCGTAGAGTGGCAGTTGCAGTAGGGTGGGGGAGTAGGCTTCTGGCAATGGCTTGCCCGTTTTCTTGCAGTAGTTTTCAGTCAGATAGGCATGGGCAATGGCGTCTTCTGGATGAGTTAGGTAGCGTAGGGCTTGAACGATGGTGACTACAGATGTTGAAGCGTTCAGGCGGAAAGCCTCATCGCTGACTATCTTCAGCTGGGGTTGATGTTCCATGAGATAGTTGGCAATGATGGGAATGTTCCTGTTCGACCTGACCAGAATGACGATGTCTGAGGCTGATGCCCCATTGCCAAGTAGATGGTTTATCTGCTCTGATAGCTCTTTGAACATGCGCTCTTCGTAGTCTTTGGATGGTAGTAGGCTTATATTGACATAGCCGTTGTCTTCTTTTTTCTTGGGTACTTTTTGCTCCACATCATCATAGGCTGTTACCCCTTCTTTTGCTGCCGCTGCTGTAAAGAAAGCATTATTGAAATTGACAATGCGACGTGCTGAGCGATAGTTGGTGTCTAGGTTCTTGATAGTCAGCTGTTGTCTGTTATTGTCAAATTGCTGTTGGATGTTGGCCAGTAGTCGCCAGTCACCGCTACGCCAGCGGTAAATGCTTTGTTTAACGTCGCCAACGATGAGGTTCTCGGAATCATTGTGACTCATGGTTTCCTGCAGCAAGAGTTTGAAGTTCTGCCACTGTACGGTGCTTGTATCCTGAAACTCATCGATCATGATATGCTCCAGCTGGGTGCCTATCTTCTCGAAGATGAAGGGGGAGTCGCTGTTGTTGATAAGCTTGTGCAGCAGGTACTGTGTGTCGCTGAGCAGGAAGCTGTTTTGCTCGTCTGTCAGGGTGTGCACCATGTTTTCAATTTTGCTCAGCAGACGCAGCTGACTGAGGTGGCGCAGGGTGAGGTCAGCACTCTTGTACAGTTTCCATTGCTTTGGCTGTTCGCTGATGGCTTGTTTCAGCAGCTCTCCAAGCGAAGTGGATGCTAGATGTAGAATCTGTTCTTTGTGGGGATGTGTATTCTTGCACCATTTCTCTTTCTGGGCTACGCATTCGTTAACCCGTGTTGTTACGATGCTTTCATCGAACACGCCATTTTGTATCTTCAGAAACAGTCCTCCCACTCCCGTCTTTCCGTATTTGAGGTCGTCGATGGTCAGGCTTTCCGTCTCCAGGATGTTGAAGAAGGCGTTGCCAATGGCTTTCATTCTTTCTGAGGCTTGGTGTCTTATCTTTCTGAGTTGTTGCTGATAGTTTTCGAAGAAGTCTTTTTCCTCCATCAATTTGGTCAGCTGTTCGCTGTGTTCCTTGTAGAATTCGCGAAAGATGGTGCACCCGAACTTCTTTATTTGCCCTATGACGTTCCATGAGCGGTCGTCGTTGATGTTTTCCATGATATATTTCATCATCCATTGTAGCACCTGGTCGGTAGCCGAGAGCGAGTCAATGAGCTTGTCTACTGCCAGATCTTCTATTTGCGTGTCATTCAGTACGACACGTAAATTAGCGGTCAGGTTGAGCTCGCGTGCCAGGTTTCGCATGATGTTCTGGAAGAAAGAGTCTATGGTTTCCACACGGAAGTAGCTGTAGTTGTGCAGCAAGAGGTGGAGTGCCCGTCCTGCTCGCTCTGCTATCTGTGCTTCCGATAGCTCTCCGCCTAGTGCTTCATGTACTTTGTCAGCATAGTCTCTCGAGTCTTCGAGCCCCTGCCAGATGCCGTAAAGTTGACTGAGGATGCGGACCTTCATCTCTTCTGTTGCCTTGTTAGTGAACGTGACGGCAAGAATCTGACGGTAGTTCTGCGGATTTCGTACCAGCAGCTTGATGTATTCCGTGGTCAGGGTGAAGGTCTTGCCGCTGCCCGCGCTGGCTTTGTAGACTTTTAATGCGTTCATTTATGGTTGTGGTTCGTTGTTTTTATAATGTAGAGTACGTGAGACATTTACCATCTTCTGAAGAGTTCGAAGGTGAACTTGGCACCAAACTCCTGATAGGAGGCGTTGAGGAAACTGGCAAAGCAGCCTATTGAGAAGTAGCGGCACGTGAAGCCATACCCCAACTCGCTGTAGAGACGTGAGTGGGCAATTGCCAGCGAACTGAGATAGATACGCTCGCGTTCGACATAGCGGCCCAGCAAGGGTATAAACGATGCTGCCATCAGGGGTGATTCAAACGACACGTTGCCGCGGATGTAATAGTCGCTTTGGTTGTACATGTGCGACCTGAGCAGCTGGAAATTGCCTGCCCAGTCGTCATCCCAGCCTTCTGGTAGGTTCTCATCGCGGAAATTGGAGTAGTCCATGAAGAAATTCTTCTCACGATTGGTGTAGAATCCTGTGCCTAGTCGCAGGTTGAGCGTCTGCAGGCGGTGCATGCGGTGCTTTAGCGAAGCATCGATCTCCCAGCGCTCGTATGGTAGGTGGTCATCCCTGCCTCGCAGCCCGCGCTCCCAGTCGAACGTAAAGAGCGGGCCCTTGCGCCAGGGATGTGTCTTGATGGCTATGTTAGGAGCTAGGCTCCTGTATTCGCTAGGCATGCCCATCGCTTCCATCTGGTGCTTGTTGACTGCTGTTCGGCGGTGAAACACCAAGCCGGCTTCTATGCTCAGCCGGTTGTTCAGCGGCAGATGGTTGGTAATGCGAAGGTTGAGGTCGTCAAACTGATCTAGCCCCATGTCGTCCAGGTCTGGCAGGTCGCCTTTCTGATGGCGTATTTCATCGATGACGGTCGAGTTGTAGATGCGGTTGCCATTGGCCCATACGATTTCTGCATAGGCATCTCTGTCGCGATAGCTATAGTCCAGGCGGATGGGCAGTGTGAAATAGAATTTCTTTTGCTTGAAGTTGTAGCCGAAGCGAGTGTTCATGCCTAGCGTCATGTCGTGGCCTAGGTTTAGCTGGGCACCAAGCTTGAAGCGATAGCTGAAGCCTTTACGGCGGCTGTAGCTGATATATTCTGGGTTGATGATGGGGGATAGTCGGACGTAGCCGGCTTCTGAACTGAAGCGGATCCTGCGTACCAGGCTTTCGCCTACTTGGTCCCATCTTACATAGTTATGCTTCCTCTTGCGTGGCTTTTGCGGTATCGTGTCGATGTCCTCGTCAACAGCCAGAGCGGCTGCATAGAGTGTGTCTGTCTCGATGGTGTCGCACCTTGTCGTGTCTGTGGCGAATGTGTCGTGCCTGAGTGTCTCTGGGCTGCGAGGGGCATTGCGAATAGAGTCGTGATAGTTGTAGATGCTTTGTTCTTCTTCCGACAGACCGTATGGACGTATGGAGTCTATCAGCTTGCGGTTGCCTTTCACATTCACGCTGTCTGGCAGGGTGATCGGACAGTCGAAGACGGCTTCGAAGGCTGAATAGACATGGTTCCCCATGAAATTGAAATCTACATTCGTGCGGCAGAATTTGGGCAGTAGTGCCCGCGAGCCATAGTCGCCCTGGGTGGTTATGGTCTGAAAACTTATCATGTCGTACTCGCCTCCCATTTCTGCATCGATGATGCGTCCTGTCTGTGTGTCGATGGTTGCCGTGCCATGTACCAGCTGTGTGTTTTTCACATAGCGTGGACGGAAATAGAGACGTGTCTTGGATTTGCTTATTTGCATGGTGTTGTAGCGATAGAACACCTGGTTGCTGGCATAGAAGGGCGATAGGATATGGTCGTCATAGAGTGTCTCCTCGTAGAGGCTAGGGGTGATGAACTCCAGCAGGGTGGGCAGAGGGTGACGGCTGTGGTCGATGGTGGTATAGAATACCTGGCGCTTGGTATCCATCTCCCCATTCTGCAGGAAGGTCATGCGGATGTATTGCTCGCTGAAGAACGATCGCAGACCGTCGGCGATGGTATACATCGAGGGGATGACCCATAGTGTGAAATTCCTCCGCTTGGTCTGATAGATGTGCTTTACATAGACGTTCGACTGGAAGCTGCTGATGGTCTGGGCATAGTTGCGAGGATAGTTGTATATGCGCTTGAGCAACGCAGAATCCAGGCTTAAGCCATTCTGAGCCCGTACGGGACTGGCCCAAAGCAGGCATAGCAACAACGGTAGCAGGATGCGGACGTCCAACAGCTTTGCTGTCAGCGCGTTTCTCATCTGTCGATATGTTCCGTTGTCTTTCATGTCTGGCTTTTATGTTATGGGCTTGTGGTGCTTGTATGCCTCATTCTTCTACGTTTCCTAGCGAATGTGTTATGGAGGCCATCACGCTGGCGATGCTTTCTCCTGGATAGAGGCGGATGAATTTGCCTGGACGTGGCGTGCTGTTGAAGAGCTCGTCGGCCAGACTGTCGGCACTGGCCGTTCCTGCCTCCATGAATGGTGTTTCTTCCACGCTGAAGCCTACCAGTAGGGTGAGCACCAGACCGATATACTGTGTCATGCGTCCTATGTGCAGACGTTCTATCCAGTTCTGCAGCTTCACGAAATCCACACGGTCGCCTTGTTGTCGGAGCAGGATGCCAAGATCCAGTATCTGCCATAGCTGCAGCCCGTCGTTCAGTGCGGTCTTGATGATGTTGAGCAGGCATACAAGCATGGTTAGCGTTGGGGCTACGGTTTCTATGCGCCTGTCGTTCAGGATGATATGACTGGTGCCACCCTCCAGCCATTCGCGCTCGATGATATGTTGCAGGGCTGTGTTGTTGAGCTTGTTGTTCAGGCTTATCATGCGGTGGTGATGCTCCACGTTGAGGCTCTGCCACTGGTAGCGCAGCAGATGTTTCACCGTGCTGTCGGCCTTCGTCCCGTTTGCCCTTGCCCAGTCGTCGGCTTTCTGTCCTTGGGTGGTAAAGGGGAAGAAGATGCTCACTGTGCATACCTTGTGGTGGCTGGGATGACTGTACAGGCCTATGGTGGACCAGGGCTCCAGCAGGATAGGGCGTAGCTGCAGCATGCCTAGCTTCTCTAGTAGTTCTGCTACCTCGCTACTCTTCTGCTGGAACTGCTGTTCCGCCTGCCGGCTGATGGTTTGCCATTCTTCCTGCAGCTCATCCGTGATATGCATGAAGAACTGGTCGCTGCATTGTCCGATGCCATCCAGGAGCAGGGGTGCCACGTCGAGGGTCCTGGCGCTTTCCAGCACCTGTCGCCATTTCCAGGCCGACATGGGCTCAATGTCCTCATGTTGTTCGAACACACCTGCACGTAGCAGTCGGAAGAAGTTTCGTCGTATGATGTTCATGATGGTCCTTGCTTTTTTGGTTCAACGTACGGCAGAGTAGCGACGGGGGTAGCGCAGCAGGATAGCCAGCAGGGCTGCCAGGCCAGTCACTACGGGGTAATAGAGGTTGGGCAACAGCTCGATGGGGTTGATGGTAGCCAGTCCTGCGGCCATCAGTATCTGGGCACCATAGGGGATGAGCCCTTGCACGGCACACGAGAAGGTGTCGAGCAGCGAGGCACACTTGCGAGGGTTCAGGCCGTATTTCTGTCCTATGTGGTGGGCGATGCCTCCTACTGTGATGATGCTCACCGTGTTGTTGGCGGTACAGAGGTTGACGATGCTCACCAGGGCGGCTATCGACAGCTCTGCTCCTCGCTTTCCTGAGATATGGCGTGTCAGTCGGTGGATGATGAAGTCGATGCCGCCGTTTTGCTTGATGACCTCCAGCAGTCCGCCTGCCAGCATCGTGATGATGATCAGTTCGCTCATGCCCAGGATGCCCTCACCCATCGACTGCATCCATGCATAGGCATCGACAAAGCTTCCTGTCATCAGTCCGATGATGCCTGTCAGCACGATGCCCAGTGTGAGCACTATCATGACGTTAAGGCCGAAGATGGCGGTGATGAGTACCACCAGATAGGGTAGCACCTTGATGAATTCGATGTCAGGAATGCTCGAGGGCGAGGAGATGCCTTGTCCCATGATGATATACAGGGCGAGGACAATCACTGCGGCTGGTACGACGATGAACGAGTTGACGCGGAACTTGTCGCTGAGCTTGCAGCCCTGGGTCTGCGTAGCGATGATGGTGGTGTCGCTGATAAACGAGAGGTTGTCGCCAAAGAACGAACCACCTACCACTGCTGCCACGAGCATGGGCACTGAGGCGCCTGTCTGGTCGGCGATGCCTGCGGCAATGGGTGTCAGCGCCACGATGGTGCCCACGCTGGTGCCTATGCTCAGCGAGATGAAGCATGCCGCCAGAAACAGTCCCGCCAGTATCATCTGCCCAGGCAGCAGCGACAGCGTCAGGTTGACGGTGGCATCGATGCCGCCCATCACCTTGGCCGAGTGGGCAAAGGCACCTGCGAGGATGAATATCCAGATCATCAGCATCATCTGGCTGTTGCCTGCACCACGGCTGAAGATGTCGATGCGCTGGCGCAGGGCTCCCTTGCTGATGGCGATGCTATAGACCGAGGCCGTCAGGAAGGCCACCGTGATGGGCACCTTGTAGAAATCACCCGCTATGATGCTGGTGACCAGATACATGGCGATGAACACCATCAGGGGCGAGAGCGCTATGAGTCCTTTCTTCAATTGCCAGACTTACAGCGTGACGCCGTTCTTGAATATGCTGATCTCGCGATAGTCGTTCTCCTCGTTGCGGGCATGCTCGCCACTGGCCACGCTCAGCACCTTGTCGATGAACTCAGGTACCAGTTCCTGCATCGTCCGCCCCTCTATCAGTTGGCCGGCATTGAAGTCCACCCAGTTGGGCTTGCGTGCTGCCAGCGTGGGGTTGGTGGCGATCTTCATCGTGGGTACGAAGGTGCCAAAGGGTGTGCCACGGCCAGTGGTGAACAGCACCAGATGACAGCCGCACGAGGCCAGTGCCGTGGCTGCTACCAGGTCGTTGCCAGGTGCCGACAGCAGGTTCAGACCTTTTGACTGCAGCCTGTCGCCATATTCCATCACACCGCTCACAGGAGCTCGGCCACATTTCTGCGTACATCCCAGTGCCTTGTCCTCCAGGGTGGAGATGCCGCCTGCCTTGTTGCCTGGCGACGGGTTCTCGCCCACGGGCTCACCATGACTGAGGAAATACTCCTTGAAATTGTTGATCATCGACACGGTCTTCGAGAAGAGCTCCGCCGTCTCGCAACGGTTCATGAGGATGGTCTCTGCACCAAACATCTCTGGCACCTCTGTCAGCACGCTGGTGCCACCCTGTGCCACCAGCCAGTCGCTGAACTCACCCACCAGCGGGTTGGCGGTGATGCCACTGAAGCCATCGCTGCCACCACATTTCAGTCCTACACGCAGTTCTGACACAGGCACGTCCTCGCGCTGGTCCTTGCTGGCGATGGCATAGAGTTCGCGCAGCACTTGCATACCTGCTTCCACCTCGTCGCCTTCCACTTTCTGGGTCACCAGCAGGCGGATGCGCTCCTTGTCGTAGTCGCCCAGCAGTTCCATGAACTGGTCGGGCTGGTTGTTCTCGCAGCCCAGTCCCAGTACCAGCACGGCACCGGCATTGGGATGGAGCACGATGTCGCGGAGCACCTTGCGCGTGTTCTCATGGTCGTCGCTCAGCTGCGAACAGCCGTAGTTGTGATGCCAGCAGTAGATATTGTCGATACCCTTGCAGCCAGTCTCCTCGCGCAGCTTCGCAGCCAGTTTCTCGGCAATGCCGTTCACGCAGCCTACCGTGGGCACTATCCACAGCTCGTTGCGCACGCCCACGTCGCCATTCTTACGGCGATAGCCACGGAAGGTGCGATGCTCGTTGTCGATGTCCAGCCGTTCGTCCACGGGGTGGTACTCATATTCCAGTGTGCCCTGCAGGTTGGTCTTCAGATTGTTCTCGTTCACCCAGTCGCCAGCTTTCAGGTTCTCCTTGGCATGGCCGATGGGATAGCCGTATTTGATGATGTCCTCACCCTTTTCTACGTCCTTTATCAGCACCTTGTGCCCAGCGGGCGTGTCCTGGTTGAGTACGATGTCGTGTCCGTCAACGCTGATGATGTCACCCTTTTGCTTGGCTTGCAGACAAACTACCACCGAGTCGGCAGGATTAATTTTTAAGAATGTCGTTTGTTCCATAATGATTGTCTTATCTTGTTTTGTTGATGTTACGATGATGAATGCTTGCTTTGGTTCATTACAATCTGCAAAGATACGAATAAACAAGCACAAAAACAAAAAACGAGTGCAAAATTTGCTTAATAGCCCCATGATTTGGAAAAGTTCTCCTGACCTGATGGCCATCCTGCCGCCATTGCCGATGGGAAAATAATCGACGAAACACTTGGCGTTTACGAGATATTTGCTTACCTTTGCCAGCCAATAGAGTAGGGGTATGCGCTATTTTATCACACTCAGCTACGACGGCACACGCTATCACGGATGGCAGATACAGCCCAACGGCATCTCCGTGCAGGGAGAGCTGCAGCGGGCATTGTCGCTGCTGCTCAGGCACGATGTCATGATCACGGGGGCTGGACGCACGGATGCTGGCGTGCATGCCCACATGATGGTTGCACATTTCGATATCGGCGACAACCACACTGATAGTAATCTGGAGGCATCGGGACAAATTGACTGTCGACAGCTGACATACAAGCTTAACAGGCTGTTGCCTGCCGACATTGCCATTCAGAGTATACAGCGGGTGCCAGCCGATATGCATGCACGCTTCTCGGCCACCTCGCGAACATATTATTATTATCTACATACGCACAAATCGCCCTTCCTGCGCCATTACTCCTGCGAGCTGCACTATGATCTCGATTTCGGGCTGATGAACCAGGCGGCACAACTGTTGCTGGGCTACGACGATTTTGGTGCTTTCTGCAAGAGTCATACCGATGTGAAGACCACCATTTGCAAGGTGACCAAGGCCGAGTGGCGACAGCTGGACAGCCATCAGTGGCTGTTCGAGATCACAGCCAACCGATTCTTGCGCAACATGGTGCGTGCCGTTGTGGGGACACTTGTCGAGGTGGGACGTAAGCGGCTGACGATTAGTGATTTCCAACGCGTGGTTGAAGGAAAGCGTCGCTCTGATGCTGGTGAGTCCATGCCTGCGAATGCCTTGTTCCTGGAAAGGATAGAGTACTGAGAATACCTTTTATGCAAATAGTTCATCTTCGTTCTTTTATCCTTCTTTTTTTTCGTTCTTTTTTTTCGTTCTTTTATTCTTTCTCGAAATCCTCGGAATCCTCTTTTCCATTCTTCGACGAGCGAAGTGTGCCTGGATGGCTTTGGCCGGATGGCGTTCTCTGTTTTCCTCTTTTCCCTTTTTCCCTTTTCCCCTTTTTCCATTTCATAAAAGCCAAGCCCCTCGACAAGCTTCGGTACTTGTGAGGGGCTTTTCTCGTAGTCTACCTTCTAATGTTGGAGGTCAACTTGCTGGCTACAGGTCATGACACGTAGCGGTAGCAAATTCTTTGGAGGTCAACTTGCTGGCTACAGGTCATGACACGTAGCGGTAGCAAATTCTT
>JAIKWS010000043.1 GCA_024684515.1 Prevotella sp. | reverse complement strand
TCGATGAAGAAGTTGTTGACCGTGTTGGAAAGGCTCATCACACCGCGGTCGATGCGCGACTGCAGGCGTCCCGTCTCGTTGTCTGCCGTGTTGAAGAAGGCCATGCGGAAGGAGAGTATGCGATCGACGACCGCCAGCGACAGGTCGCGGCTGACATAGATGTGCATCCTTTCCCCATAATAGCGTTGGAAGAAGGTGACGACAGCCGAAAGCATCTCCTTGCCTAACAGAATGGCGCTGATGGCCATGAGTATGCGTGTGGCTTGTCCCCAGCTGAAGGCAGGTTGTTGGATGAGGGCGTTGATGGCATCGACGGCGCGGTCGAGCACGACGGCATTCACCTGTGCCATCAGTGAACTGAGGAGGGTGAGCACAAGTGTTACGGCAACAAGCCAGCGATATGGACGGACGTAGGGCCACAGATGGCGCAGCAGTCCCCAGATGTTCATTTTCATGGACAGATGATTAAAAAGGGAGATATATACATATATCAGAAAACAAAAGGGCATGTCTGTTGACATACCCTCTTTTCGTTTGTCCGGTAACTTGGTTACTTAACGGCATCAGCAAGTTCGGAACCAGCCTTCACCTTAACCACCTTCTTTGCGGGGATGGTGATAATAGCCTTGGTGGCGGGGTTGATGCCCTTACGCTCCCCACGCTCCTCAACAGCCAACGTGATGATGCCGGGAATCTGAACTTTTTCGCCTGCCTTCAGGGCAGCAATAGTTGCTTCAACAGCTGCGTCCAATGCCTTCTTGGCATCTACTTTGCTCAGGCCAGCGCCTTCTGCAATTTTTGCGATTAACTCGGTTTTGTTCATAGTACAAAAGTTAATAAATTAGTAAATAAGAGGTTTTAAACCTTTCTATGCTGACAAATTTAGGTAAAGTTCGCTTATACTCAAAGAAAAAACGTTAAAAAATAACTAAAAAATGCAAAAATAGTATCATATTGACCTTTTTTGTATCGTTTTTAGACGGAAAATGCGTACTTTTGCAGTCGAAATAACGATGAAATATAGAACTATGCGTGAACAAATGCCTCCCATTACAAAAAACCTCCTTATTATAAACATACTAATGTTTGCGGCCAGGTATGTCGTCACCCGTTATGACATTGATTTGAATGCCTTGCTCGGGTTGCACTTCTTTATGGCCAGCGACTTCCGTCCTCACCAGTTCATTACTTACCTTTTCATGCATGGAAGTTTTGAGCACCTATTCTTCAATATGTTTGCCCTGTGGATGTTTGGGCGCATCATTGAGCAGGTGATGGGCCAGAAGCGATTCCTTACATATTATATGGTATGCGGCATCGGTGCAGGACTTATTCAGGAACTGGTGCAGTACATTCATTACTTGAGTCTTGCCCCCGAGCTGTCGATGTTTTCTCATGACCAGCTGGCCGAAGCCCTGAATATGTGGAACACCGTCGGTGCTTCGGGTGCGGTTTATGGCATCCTCCTGGCCTTTGGCATGACCTTCCCCGAGGAACGGATGTTCATCATCCCCATCCCCGTACCCATAAAGGCGAAGTATTTCGTGGTCGGATATGCTGTGATCGAACTCCTTTCAGCCATGCTTCGTAGCAACGATGGGGTGGCCCACATGGCTCATCTTGGGGGTATGCTCTTCGGCTTATTCATGCTTCTGCATTGGCGCAATCCAGGTGGGCTTCAGAAGAAAATCCGTAATTGGTGGGCTAAGCATACGGCCCCTAAGCAGAGGACGTTCCACTATCAGAAGAATACGAAATTCTCCGATGAAATGGGCTATAATCAACAACGAAAGGCTCGACAGGAGGAGATAGACCGCATCTTGGCAAAGGTGAAAGAACATGGTTACGGAAGTCTCACGGAAGAAGAGAAGCGCAAGCTTTTTGAAGCAAGTGGGAAGTGATGGGAAAGCAACAAAAGAAAGAAGGGGCTTTGTCGAGCGTGAAGCGCTTTGTGGTCACGCTCTTCCTTGGCGGCAATCTGGCTACGCTTGTTCTCCTTTGGCTGTGTTGTGCTTCCACGTGGATTGACCCTGAAGTCTATCCTCGTGTCTCCGTTTTGGGACTGGCCTTTCCTGTCGTGCTCTTGCTGAACATGCTGTTTATCCCCCTGTGGCTCATCTATAAGCCTCGCATGTTGCTTGTCCCGATTCTTGGCATGGCGCTGTGCGGCGGCTTCATTCTCGACTATTTCCCCTTGCGACTGACCAAGGCAAAGGGTGAACCGGAACTGACGGTACTGAGTTGGAACACCTGCACGTTTGCCAAGCATAGTGCCGATTCGATGTACCTTTCCATTGACTATCTGATGTCCCTCGACGCCGATGTCATGTGTTTTCAGGAACTGGACATCACTTGGATGAAATATAAGTCCCTGCGCGACACGCTGGATGCCCACGGCTACCATTTTGACAACCGGGGTACGCGAACTGTGGTTTCCCGCTATCCCATCCTCCGTATGGACAGCCTCGTGGCACCTGCCCGTTCAATCAATGGCGTCCTGTATGCCGATTTGCTTTACGATGGTGATACGTTGTCTGTTCTCGACCTTCATCTGGAAAGCAACAGGCTGTCGAAGGATGACAAGAACGATTACAACGACGTCCTTCGCACCCCAGAGGGCGAAAAGATAAAATCCGAGGCCAGCTACCTCTCAGGCAAGATTGCTGCGGCATCGTCCTATCGTGCCGGTCAGATAAAGGCTGTGCTCGCCTACCTCGACTCCTTGCCCGAGAACCGTTCCATATTGGTTTGCGGCGATTTCAACGACACGCCTATTTCATACGTCTATCAAAAAATCGGGCGCAGGTTCAAGAGCGCTTTCCGTGCCCAGGGGCGTGGCGTGGGGCTTACGTTTAACGAGAAGATTTTCCCCGTTCGCATCGACCATATCTTCTATTCTACGCAATGGGAGTGTACAAGTGTCAATATTGACCGTTCGATAACCTCTTCAGACCACTATCCCCTCGTTGCAAGGCTCCGAAAAAGGCAAAAATAGCCTCTTTTGTAATAATTTTCATTTATCGACTTTTAATTTTCAATTTTATTATGTACCTTTGTGCGCTATTTGCGCGTATGCGTATATATTAATGGTGTAAAATGGAACAAAATAACGTAAAATAACTAAATAATTAAAAACAATGCAAAACAAAGGATTTGTTAAGTTAATCGCTGTCCTGCTCACGCTGATTTGCCTCTTTTACATGAGTTTCAGCTGGGTGGCCAGCTATCATGAGAACAAGGCTGAGAAGATTGCCGCCCTCAGCGGCGAAGAGGCCGGACAGAACTATCTGGATTCCGTACAGAACCAGAAGGTGTACTTGAACGTTTGGACGCTGAAGCAGTGCCGCGAGATGGGTTTGGGCCTCGGCCTCGACCTGAAGGGCGGTATGAACGTGATTCTCGAAGTCAGTGTTGCTGACGTCGTGAAGGCTCTGTCTGACCACAAGGAAGCTACGAACGAGAATTTTGCCAAGGCTGTAGATGCCGCCCAGAAGGCTGCTGCCAAAGGACAGGGCGACTTCATCACGCTCTTTATCAACGAGTACAAGCAACTGGCTCCCGAGAGTCCTCTTTCCGAGCTCTTCGCTACCCAGCAGCTTCGTGACAAGGTTTCTACCAAGAGCACCGACAAGCAGGTGGAGACCGTGCTTCGTGAAGAGGTGAAGGCTGCCATCAGCAATTCATATAATGTGCTTCGCACCCGTATCGACCGCTTCGGTGTCGTTCAGCCCAACATCCAGGCCCTCGAAGGTCAGGAAGGCCGCATCATGGTCGAGATGCCTGGTGTGAAGGAACCCGACCGTGTGCGTAAGCTCCTGCAGGGAAGTGCCAACCTCGAGTTCTGGGAGACCTACAATGCAGATGAAATCGTACAGTCGCTTGTTGACCTCGATAGCCGTCTGGCTGCTGCCAACGTGGAGGTAAGCGAGGAAGAAAAGACTGAACCCGCAGAAACTGCCGAGACAGCTGAGGCTGAGGTGGCAGACACCGCCAAGGCTGAGGCCAAGGGCGACCTTGCTGCTGCCATCAGCGACAAAAAGGGTGATGCTGCCACCAGCACGGTCAACATGGAACAGGCTCTCAAGGAGCACCCCCTGTTGGCCCGTCTGCAGGTTCAGGCAACTCAGGGCTGCGTTGTAGGTATTGCTCACAAGCGTAACCTCGAAGCTATTTCTGCACTCTTTGAGACTCCCGAAGCCAAGGCTACCCTGCCTGGTGACCTGCGTTTGAAGTGGGGCGTCAAGGGCATCAACGACCAAGACGGCAGCGACTTCTACTATCTCTATGCCATCCGCGTCACCGAGCGCGACGGTCGTGCTCCCCTGGAAGGTGATGTCATCACCACAGCCAACGATGAGTTCGACCAGAACGGTCGTCCTTGCGTAAGCATGAAGATGAACATCGACGGTGCCCGTCGTTGGGCTCAGTTGACCAAGCTGAATGTGAACCGTTGTATCGCCATCGTTTTGGACGACAATGTATATAGCGCTCCCAATGTACTGAACGAAATAACTGGTGGTAATTCTCAGATTACGGGTAACTTTACCCCCGAGGACACCAAGGACTTGGCTAACGTGCTTCAGTCAGGTAAGATGCCCGCTCCTGCTCATATCGTTAGTGAGGAAATCGTAGGTCCTACCCTGGGTGCTGAATCTATTCGCATGGGTGTCTATAGCGCTATTTTGGCCTTCATCATCCTGATGTTCTACATGATTGCCATGTACGGTTTCATTCCTGGTATGGTGGCCAACTGCGCCCTGTTGCTCAACCTCTTCTTCACCGTCGGCATCCTGACTTCGTTCCAGGCAGCACTGACCATGAGCGGTATCGCCGGTATGGTGCTCACACTGGGTATGGCCGTCGATGCCAACGTGCTGATTTACGAGCGCACGAAGGAAGAAATGA
>JAIKWS010000025.1 GCA_024684515.1 Prevotella sp. | reverse complement strand
TTCGTTTCCCGTACACTTTCTTCATGATGCGCACAGAGGTACTGCCCGATTTGTTCTGCTTCTTCTCGACAAACATGCCACAAAGGTAGTACTTATTCTTCAAATGACACCAGACGAGGGGGATTTTCTTGGTGGCAGGCAACCAAAAATGGCCTCTGAGACGAAACGAGGTGACCCAAAACGACACTTTACTAGCTCGTAACTGTCTTATTTACAATAGAATGACTTTTTTAATACAAAATCATGCGGAAAACAGGAGTGATACCTTGGAGTCTTGGTGTCTTTTCTATTGGAAGACGAAATCGAGGAGCTGGCATAGAGACTGTTCTTTCACTTCAGAAGAGAAGGTGAAGAAAAGTGCATGCTTGGCCGCTAGTGCTCCCAGCTGTGGTAGTGGTATGGTGAACTCGGTAGGTTGCTTCGTCATGTCCGCACGCAACTGTAGCGTACCCAGCACGACACCCCCTTGTGACGTCCAGGGACGGTCGGCCATCACAGTTATGGTGCCATCGATGCCTTCGGGGATGATGTTCAGCAGCAGTTGTACGTCGTCCCTACCTTTTGTGGCATCAAAATTGAAATACTTGTAGCCCACGATGCTGCCATCGGTATTGTTGACCACGGGATTGCTGTTGTTGCGTAGGTCATAGGGAGCCTGGAAATTGTCGGACGTACCATATCCTGCGTCCACATACGAACCGAAGAAGGTTTTGTTTGGCCATTCGTGGATGGCTGGCTTGGGTCCTGTGTACCAGCAGGCAAGTCCTGCAGAGTGCCGCTCCAGCGGATTCAGTCCCTCAAGGCTAAAGCCCTCGGAGTTGTACTCTCCCTCAGAGATAGTAACACGTCCTCCTGGTCCCTCCTCGACGTTGACGGTGATAGGAGCCACCATTGCCTGACGTGCGAACTCATTGGTGCCTGTCTGTCGATGGTAGAATACGTACCACTGTCCGTTAATCTCGCAGATGCTGCCATGTGTGTTACCACTTACTGTGGCCGAGGCAATGGTATCTCCCTGCTCGTTAGTCTCACGTCCTCGTCCGTCGATGATGGTTCCGCCATAGGTCCAC
The DNA here is from genome assembly GCA_024684515.1 of Prevotella sp. Lineage (GTDB taxonomy): Bacteria > Bacteroidota > Bacteroidia > Bacteroidales > Bacteroidaceae > Prevotella. Next base: position 10,909 of record JAIKWS010000025.1, on the reverse strand, counting down.
GGTCCCAGTGGCTGGTCGCTATAGGCATAGGCCAGGGTATAATTGGTCGCTGGCAATGAAAACTCACCATCGGCAGTCCAACGGCTGTAGATGAACACGTACTTATCCTTGATTTTACGGATAGACGATGCCTCGAAAAATCGGAAAGGTCCTTCCTGGTCGCGTGCCGATACCATGTCCTCTATGATCTCGGTACCTGGTTTGACGGTGGCCATTGTAGCAGGGTCTAGCTCTGCAGCATAGGACCGCTCGAACCCCCAGTAGCCATATACCCGTCCGTCGCTGTCGACGAAGACGGCAGGATCGAACTTCAGCACACCATCGGTAGTCATGGGATCGGTCTTGCTCCAGTTGCAGACCTCGAAAGGACCGTCGGGACGTGAACTGCGTGCCACGAGTCCGTTGCGTCCGCCATGCTGGTCGTTGGGATAGAGATAGTAGGTCTTGGTGCCATCGGCAGCGGTGACCATCGTCACGTCGGGTGCATAGAGCAGGTCGGCCTTGCCATCGGCATTGAGTAGCTTTCCGTCGGCATTCTTGTCGACAGAAAAGATGACACCATCATAACGCCAGCAATTGAGACTGTCGACACTTGCAGACCATACGACCTGATCGAGACCGCAGTAGTTGTCCTTGAGGTTGTCGTGCGAACCATAGATATAGACACGATAGTGACCGGGATGGTCGGGGTCTTCAAAGACGTAGGGCTCGCCATCGGGGATGTGCTCCCAGAGTGGCAGGTAGGGATTGCCGACGGTGGTCAGCTCAGAAGAAACCATCTCCCCCTTGTTGGGAGAGACGGTACAAGAGATAGTGAGCAGCATGCTACATGCCGACACTAGGAATGACAGTCGTGAATTCATGTTCATGCGGTCTGTTAGAGTGAATATTCGAACATGACCATCGTATAGGGTGCCAGCTCGTACTTGAACTTCTTCTGGGCCTTGATGGTTTCAGTCTTAGGTGCGATAGGCTGCTGTTCGAAGTTGTTTTCGTCGTTGGCCTGTCCCGTCAGTACGGTCTTTGTGGCCTGTTTCTTCAGTCCGAAGCGGGCGAGGTTGATATTGGCTGTCTTGGCTACTGCACCGGCATTGACAAGCTTGACATAGAGCTTGCGTGTCTTCACATTGAGTATGACACTTTGTCCGTAGTGCACGTCGGGCTGTGGCTGTACGACACCAGCGGCATCTCCCTCGAAGGTGACGCAGTTGCCATAGTAATATTGTCCTGCCGACTGACCGAAGAGCTGTTGCACATAGTAGCTGCAGGTGAGGAACGGCCGCTCGTTGTCGAAGTAGATGAGGTCGGGGTTCCAGTTGGTGGCGTTCTTGCGTGCAAAAAGTGGTGCATAGGAGGTCATGCAGACAACGTCGCCATTGCGTTCTACATGGAGCAGGTAGAGCCCCTCGGCCAGTGCATCGATGAGCTTCTTGTCCTTGGCGGCATACTCTCCAAGATATACCTTTGTCTTGCGGTCACGTGGATAGCTGTCGTACTGACGGCTGGAGAGGAAGTATTTGTTCTGCTCGTAGTAGTGCTCGTCGAGGATGGGCATCTGTAGCTCCTCGGCCAGCTTCCATCCACTTTCATAGTCGGGATTCTCGGGGTGAGAGCCAGGACCTGCCGTACCCACGATGATGATCTCAGGATGGGCTTTCGTGACACGTTCGTAGATATACTTGAAACGTTCGATGAACTCGGGAGATATCTTCTCCTCGTTGCCGATACCCAGATATTTCAGGTTGAAGGGAGCTGGATGACCGGCATCAGCACGCATCTTGGCCCACTTGTTGGTTGCGGGGTCGCCATTAGCCCACTCGATGAGGTCGATGGCCTCGCTTACCCACTCGTCCATCTCGCTCATCGGCAGAACGTCCTGAGCCTGTGTAGGCCACATGTTCCAACCACCGTTGGCACCCTGACAGCTGACACCACAGGGAAGAATGGGCAGAGGCTCCATGTTGAGGTCCTCACAGAACTGGAAGTACTCGAAGTATCCAAGTCCCATGGACTGGTGGTAGCCCCACGTGTTCTTCAGCTGTCGACGCTGTTCCTTGGGACCGATGGTGGTCTTCCAGCGATAGGTGTTCCAGAAGCCATCACCACCACCATGAACGACACAGCCACCTGGGAATCGCATAAATTTGGGCTGTAGGTCGGCAAGAGCCTGTGCGAGGTCCTTGCGCAGTTCGTGTCCCTTGTAGGTATCCTGTGGCATGAGTGATACCATGTCGACGTCGAGGTCACCGTTTTGTAGCACGAGAATCTGTAGTGATGCCTTCTGAGAGTCGGCATTGGGACTGAGCACGGCCTCATATTTCTTCCACGATTTGTCGCTCACGTTGAATGTGGTTTCTGCCAGTAGTTTGGGATCACGGCCCCATCCAGCAGGCTCTACGAGTGCCACCCGCACCTGTTTGGCCTCGTCAATATTGCGCATGAAGATGGAAAAATCATAGTTGGCACCACCCTTGACGGAGATACCGTCGAAGCCATCATTCTGCAGTCCAAAGCCTTTCCATCCTTTGTAGTCTTGAAACTCTCTGGTTCGCTCGGTATGCAGTCGCATGTAGGTAGGGTTGTTGGGGTGTATGCCGTCGGTCATTCGAGTCTCGAGCATTCCCAGTGAGTGGCCGGGACGTATGATTCGCCATGCGGTGGCCGGTCCCCATCCATCACGCTCGTTGGGGTTGAACTCGAAAGAGCCGTTTTGAACTAGCTCTGCATAAAGTCCGCCATCGGCACTGCTGCTGATGTCCTCGAAGAAGATTCCGATAAGTTGGTCGCTGATGACTTTTCCGCCCTTAGGTGCGTTCATTGTACGTTGGGCGTTGATGCCCATTGCTGCTGCCATGAAAGCGGCAACAAGAGTGATACGTTTGTTCATTTGCTAAAATAGTTTTGGTTTTGATTCTGCAAAGGTACGAATAAATGAGAGAAATGCAAAAGGAAAACTTGTTTTTCTTTTCATTTCCGAATGCAAGTACTTTCGACCACAGGTCAAAGGTACTGATAAATGGGGGAATGCAAGTACTTTTGACCGTAGGTACGAATAATGATAGAAAAGCAAGTACCTCCGAGACTAAGCCCGAAGGTACTTGGAATATTTGATACCGTTGACTAGTGATTGCGGAAATTCCACTTTGAGTTGTCGGTAGAGAAATCGTAGGGTGCTAGGGTAGGGGTGCTATCGCCTGCTGAATAGAGACAGATGCGGGTGTTGATGGCATCGTTGCCAGGAATACGTTTCGGCATGATGCGGAAAGTGCCATCGGTAAGCTGTTCGATGCGCCATAGCTGTTCGTCGGCTCCAGTGAACTTAGGAACAGTTGTCACCTCGCAGTCGGCAGTGGCAGTAAGGGCACGTTCGGTGCCGTCGATGACGATCTTGAAATAGGGATTGCCCAGGTAGCCATCGCCAGCCACGGCTTGAACATTCCATCGCTGGTGGGGACGGAACATATAGTCGCCTATGCGTGCTGGGATGTTACCTTCTGGCCAGCTGCCCTTCACCTCGTCTAGTGTCTGGTTGACCACTGGCTTTGGCGCTTCCTGCATCTGGTCACGGTTGAACCATCCCTGGCGGGCCACTTGCATGCGAATGAAGTCTACAGCCAGCTCGAGGGCATAGCCACGTCGCTCGCTCTCAATCTCGAAGACACCACCCTTGAACTGCTCGCCAGCATATGGCCAGTCGTTCTTCCACAGCAGAGGACGGATGGCCAGTACAGAGCGACCTCCCATGTCGAAGTCGGCCTCCCAGTGGAATGATGCGACTTCTACCCCCTCGTCGATGATGGTACGTCCGAAGTGTCCAGCACCTGTCTTGCGGTCGCCAGCGGCAATGACCATGCGTCCGCCACCATGGAACATGTCGCGTCCCACATTATCAATATATGGACCCTCAACGCTCTTCGACCGACCGACGACGATGTTGTACGTAGAGTTCACCCCGTCGCAGCAGGTGCCATGTGTTCCCAGCAGATAGTACCAGCCGTTACGGTAGATGAGGTCGGTAGCCTCGCAGTCGATGGCGATGTCCTTCTCCTTGTTGCCACTTACCCTCATGCCTGTCTTTGGGTCGAGTTCGATGAGACGTATGGTGCCGAAGTAGGTTCCATAGCTGGCCCACAGACGGCCTGTGGTGGGGTCGAGGAGCAGTGAGGGGTCTATGGCGTCCTGATCTTCCATACCGTCGCTAGATGCCACCTCGATAGCCTGTGACCATTTGAAGTCGGGTGACTTAGGGTCGAGGTTGTTGTTCCACATGGTCAGGATACGTCCGTTGTGACCACCTCCCAGTCCGCCACCTGTGGCACCATAGATGCAGAGGTAGCGATTGCCAATTTTCATCACGTCTGGAGCAGCACCGCCACCAGGACGGTCGGCACCACTGGCCCATGACCAGCCGTCGTTGCTGATCAGGCCGCCACCGCCAGTGCCAAAGGAGAAATACTTGCCATCGCACTCGGCAATGGTCGATGGGTCGTGGATGTAGGGTGCTCCCGTCTGAGCAGCCACACGGCCTATGAATAAAGATGAGAAAATGCAGGCAGTTGTTATAAAGAAACGTCTCATAATACTATTTGATTTCAAAGTTAGTAACAGGTTTTCCATTCTCGTCGATGAATCGTACACACATATCGCTCAGTCCAGGCCCGTTGATGACGGCACAACGCAATACGTTGCGTCCTGCTTTCAGTGTGAGTCGTGGCGACATGCCGTCGTCCTCCACCATGCGGCGGTCGCCAGAGAGCAGTAGCACCTCCTCGTCGTTGAGCCACCATATCGAAGCACCATTGCTGCCGGCAGCCAGTCGGACGTTGTTGATGTCTTGCTGACAATCAATCACGGTGACTCCCCAGAACAGGGAACCATAGGTCTGCTGTCCCCATTTCTCGGCAAAGCGGAAGAGCTTGACGTTGTACATATTGCTCTCCAGGGCATGCCAGGTGAGTGATTGCTTGTCGGCTTTCACCTTCTGTCCGTCACGGGGCATAATAGTCATCTGATCCTTGAAATAGGTCTTGGTGAAGACTTCACGCAGCCACGTATCGGTGAACACGGTGTTGGAACGGATGTCCTGTTTGATGGGTTCGAGCAGCATCCACCTGCGGATGAATCCCTGTTCGTCGGGCTGCGACGAGGCTGTGCTGACGGCCGAGAAGTAGTCGGGACGGTTCTTGAAACGTACCCAGTCGATGCTGACACCTTCACCCTCGCAGGTCACCACGAGGTTGGCCACACCCTTAGGAATGTAGTCGAGCTGCGAGGTAAGCTGTATCCACTGTCCACTCTGATCACGACGGAAGGCTGGTCTTGGGGCACCCTGTCCACCTGTGCGAGGCTGTTCGCTCTTGACAGTCATCTTGATGCGTGCCAGCACCTTACCCTTAGGGGAATTCTCGCGAATGCAGAACTCGGTATTCTCGGTAGCCTTGGCCGTCACGATGACATAGGCATCATCGTTGAGACTGCTGAAATCGACATCGTTGAACTGTACCCAGTTGCCTTTGCTCCGCATGTCGACACTCCATCCACGGAAATAGTTGGTGGTATCAATATAAGAGATGTCTGTACCAGCACTCACGGCACTATAGCGGTCGATGTCGAGACGACTGGTGGCAGGAGCGATGCCCACGCCACGCAGGGTTCGCTTCACCTCCTGGATGGTGCCGTCAGCATTGAAGGTCACCTTCTCGATACATGCAGAACGCATCTTGTCCTTGCTGGGTGAATAGTAGTTGCGATGGTAGAAGAGGTACCACTGTCCACGATACTCGACAAACGAGTGGTGATTGGTCCAGCAGCCATTATCGTGCTCGGCCATGAAGATGCCCTTGAAATCCCAGGGGCCTAGTGGGGACTTTGACATAGAGTAGGCGAGGGTTTCGGTACCTCCCTCCTTACGCACCCATGGGAAGGTGAGGTAGTACCAGCCGTTGCGCTTGAAGACGAAGGGGCCTTCCTTGAAGCCGTCGGGCAGTCCCTCCATGTTCACGCCACCCACACGCATGGGAGGCATCTGTGGGGCTGCATTGCCATTGTTGCCCTGTCGACGGGGCATGCTAATCTCCTGCAGTTCACCATCCAGCTCCTTCATGTTGTCTTTCAGCTTGGCACCGCGGATGCCCATGCCACTCCAGTAGATATAGGCAGAGCCATCGTCGTCGAGCAGCACACAGGGGTCTATACCTGATACTCCTTTGATGGGCTCTTGCTCGAGGGTATAGGGGCCTTCGGGCTTATCGGCAGTAGCCACACCGATGGCAAAGCCACGGCCACCCTTAGGGGCATTGGGGAAATAGAAATAGTACTTGCCATTGGGGGCAGAGGCCGACTTCTTGAACACGCAGTCGGGAGCCCACATGGCATAGCCGGTGGGATTGCCCCAGGGCACTTGCTCCTGCGAGATGATCATGCCATGATCCTGCCAGTCAAACAGGTTTTCGGAAGAGAAGACATGGTAGTCGGCCATGCAGAACCAGTCCTGACGGGCATCCTTGGGGGCGGGAATGTCGTGCGAGGGGAAGAAATACACCTTGTCGTTAAACACACGTGCGGTAGGGTCGGCACAAAACTGGTCGTGCACAATGGGGTTCTGTGCAGACGCCATTAGGGGCATTCCTACCACCACTGTCATTAACATCGTCTTTACTTTCATCGTATTTTCAGCGTTTTTTGTTAATAAATGATGCACAAAGGTATGAAAAAAACAGAATGCAACCAAGTCGGAATGTGTAAAAGTTGGGCAATGGTACAAAGTGCAAAATTTTTGAAACAAAAAGAAAGATGCCATGAGACATTTTTTAACTGTTTCTTCAAAAAATACGTTGAAAAGATGGCTGTCTGAAAAAATATAGCTACCTTTGCAGAAAATTAGAACATATACGAAATATGAAGTATTACAGCACCAATCAAAAGGCTCCCATAGCCGACTTGCGTAAAGCCGTCGTGAAAGGACTGGCAGAAGATCGTGGATTGTACATGCCCGAAGAGATATACAAGTTGCCAAAGGCATTCTTTGACGATATGCCCACCATGCGTTTCCAGAATATCGCCTACAATGTGGCCAGTCAGTTTTTCGGCGACGACGTGGATCCTGATTGTCTGCAGGACCTGGTGTACGACACCTTGCAGTTTGACTGTCCCGTCGTACAGGTAGAGGACAATATCTTCTCACTCGAGCTCTTTCATGGACCTACGCTGGCCTTCAAGGATGTCGGTGCCCGCTTCATGGCCCGTCTGCTGCAGTACTTTATCAACCTGGGGTCGGTAGGTGGTGCAGCCCAGTCAAAGGGTATGGTCAACGTGCTGGTAGCCACCAGTGGTGACACGGGCAGTGCCGTGGCAAACGGTTTTCTGGGTGTAGAGGGCATCCATGTCTATGTGCTCTATCCGAAGGGAAAGGTGTCGGCTATACAGGAGTGCCAGTTCACCACGTTGGGTAGGAACATCACAGCCATCGAGGTGGATGGGGTCTTTGACGACTGCCAGCGACTGGTCAAGTCGGCTTTCATGGATCAGCAGTTGTGCCAACACATGATGCTTACCTCGGCCAATAGCATCAATGTGGCTCGCTTCCTCCCACAGGCGTTCTACTATTTCAATGCCGTTGCGCAGATTGCCAGGCTGAAGGGTGGCTATCAGAAGGTAGTGATGTGCGTGCCGAGTGGAAACTTTGGCAATATTTGTGCTGCCCTCTTTGGACATCAGATGGGAATGCCAGTTGAACGTTTCATTGCAGCAAACAATTCCAATGATGTGTTCTACAATTATTTACAGACAGGTCGCTACGAGCCGAAAGCCAGCAAGCAGACGCTTGCCAATGCGATGGACGTTGGCGATCCCTCGAATTTCGCACGTATCATAGACCTATATAGCAAGGCAGGACAATTGTCGGCAGAAGAGACGCATCAAGCCATCACCAGCTTGATTAGTGGGGCTACCTATAGCGATGAGCAGATCAAGGAGACGATGCGTCAGTGCTATGCCGATACGAAGTACATCCTAGATCCTCATGGTGCCTGTGGCTATCGTGCGCTGAAGGAGCAGCTGAAGCCAGGAGAGACGGGGGTGTTCTGCGAGACGGCACATCCTGCCAAGTTCAAGGAGAAGGTCGACGAGATACTGGGCATTGATGTGCAGATACCCGAGCGGCTGGCTGACTTTATGCGTGGGAAAAAGCAGAGTGTACCTATGGCCAACGATTTCGAGACTTTCAAAGCTTATCTACTCTCGCAATAGCTCTTTTCTTGTGACTTATTTCTCTGTGGTTGCGTGCTTGCTGGCTGACAGGCGGTCGGTAAGCCAAATGGCAAACAGCAAGGCAAGCACGGCAGCGGCTAGGGCGGCTGCCCATATCAGGATGATGGCTACTAGGGCTGTACCTACAGTGGTACCACTCATTAGCAAGCCGCATGCCAGCGTCAGCATGGCAAGCGGCATCAACGACGAACGCTGGCACAACAGGGGAAGGATGGCAACACGCAAGGCACGACGAACACTCGGCATGACTGATTCCAGATGTGTAGCACCATTGGCGAGCAGGTAGAGACGATGCGGTTCGCTATGCTTCATACTGCGTAGATAGAACGACATTGCAGAGGGAGTGGACAGCCACAGAAGTACAAATAGCATCACGACAACTGGCCAGAAGGCACGACAGGGAAGACTCAGCATCAGACACGCTGACAGGGCAAAGCTACTCGTCAGCATGGATATTAGCACAGACAACAGGGGCTTGCCTGATAGACGGGGCAGGTGAAGATGTAGCTTTAGCATCTTTCGCAGTGTACGACCATCCACCAACCAGACAGCCAGCATCGACAATGCCAACAGAAACAGTGTCAGCAGCGATCCCCATATAGATATTTCACTCCAATACATATTTATTCTTCCTTTATCTCAACAAGATTATTTACCTGACTGATTACGGCACTGTCGTTGCTTGTCACGATGACGATGCGACCAGCAGATGCCTGTTGATGCAAATAGGGCAACGAGGCTGCAGCAGGACGGTCCACAAGCAGGATATGACGGTCGAGCAGCGTGCCTACTGCCAGCAGCTGAGCCTTCATGCCACTGGTTCCCGTGCGCTTCATCTCTTCCGACAGCAAGCCGTTGGAAATGCTCAACTGGCGGTTCTGTCTCAATGAGAAGATATCCTGGACCGATGGTGGCTCAAAGACGTTGATATCTCCTATCGTGACAAGCGTGGCAGGGACAAAGGCCATCATCCGACGCATGGCTGCCGCACTACGGACCGTCAGCGGTTCGCCATCTATGCTGATGTACCCTGCCACGATAGGTTCAAAACCCAACATGGCATGAAGCCATCGCACTGGCGACGATGACAGACCGTAACCAACACGCGTGATACACGTCACATCACCCTCGCTGGCCATCATGGATAGCGTGCTACGCTCTCCTTTCAGCAACACATCGTTTAGCTCTAACATATCGCGGGCAAAATTACAAAAAAAACGTTAAGTATATCCTATACTTTTGATTAAAAAAACTGAAAAGATGAATTATTCTATGCTCGATAAATCGATTTTTTTTCTTAACTTTGCTATGCAAAAGTGAAAAACTATCACTTCGATAGATTATTTAAATCATCAAAAAAATTATGTCAAAGACTATTGAACTACAGATCGAGAAAAGCCGTAACTTGGTAGAAGGACTCCGCAAGCACCTGCGTCAAGGTGTCGGAGGGGGTGTTACGGAACAGGAAATCAACGACATGTCTGCAAGACTGCTGGAGTTGCAGACTGCCAACAGCGAATGCGACCGCATGCGTGCCGAACTATCACCGAAGGTAAAGCACATGAATGCTATTCTCGCAGAGGTGAAGACTGCCTATGGTGAGAAGAAGAAAACGCTGAAAGGGTATTATCCTCAGGAGCAATGGGCAGAATATGGCGTGCCTGACAAGCGTTAGGTAACTGATGGCTGAAGACTAATCAGTAGGAGGAAACGAAGTAGCTTTCTTCCTACTTTTCGTTGTGCGCTCGGCATGAGCATTGTCTAACGGGTGCAAGTCTCGAGTGAACCTTAACCCGCATTGCAGGGGTAAAACCATCAAAAAGTTAAAACTTGCCCTTGTTTGGTGAAAATATCCTAATTGAAGATTGTTTTGTCCTCCATACCAGTGATTTTCTAAAGATATTTTAGCCATCGTTCCCGTAGCGCCTCTTGTGGGGGGACACGGACTTTAGCTCCTGTGCGGTAAAATGTGTACCTTTGCATCCATGTTTATGAAGCCGAGATACCGCAAGACTAAGAACGGTGGGGGATACTACTATTACATCCTCTGCGAGAGCCGTCGCGACTCGTGGGACCTTCTCACCCGCTACGAGCTTATGAATGTAGGCCGCCACGATGACTTCACCACGAGGGAGATGGACGAGGAGGGCGACCTTGTGACTGCAAAGTCCAAGGGCGAGCCTGTGTGCCCGGCTTCAAACTCCTCGTGCTGGCAATATTCGACGGGCGCAGCACCTATGCCTGTGTACATTTCTAAATCGTCAACAACTCGTTGACGATTTCCTGTCTGTTCCCATCTAAATTCGTCAGCAACCTGCTAACTAATCTTCACACATCATTCAATTGGCCACCAGCTTGGTGGCTTATTTCTGAGTTCGCAATTTGGCCAACAGATTGTTGGCCAATTATAACACGCTCACTATAAAATGCATACCATCGCTTTACGCACTATATATTTGTTGCAGGAACATTTCACGTTGTCTGTAACCCCAAATTTCCCTTTTTCCCTTCTATGTTGCAAACCAAATAATTGGTTCATATTTTAGCATTGTTTAATCGTTTATACTCGTTTTTTTGTTTTATATACACATTTTCTGTCAAGAAATCCCCTTCCAGGCACCTTCCTACTGCGTCTGGATGA
>JAIKWS010000013.1 GCA_024684515.1 Prevotella sp. | reverse complement strand
GCCAGTCACTACTTTTATCATCCCATTGTGCTTACTTTCAATGAGTTTCTTCAGATGAATGTCTCTTTTTATCTCCATTTCATTTACTTTTCTTGCGTATTTACGCATTTTTCGTTTGCAAATATACGACAATATATTGTTTTTACCAAACAATCAAGCAACAATTTTTGCGTAAATACGCATTTTTCGCTAACAGGATACACTTTCTCTTAACAAATGTCTTACACTATTATGGCATAAAACACTAGCGAGACAAACAAATCATCATTGCTTATCTCGCTGGTATTGTGTTGTTAGAAAGTAAATCTATACCCATTAATACTCATCCTCGTTGAAGAGAAAGTCTTCCTTGGTTGGATAGTCGGGCCAGATATCTTCTATGCTTTCGTAGATGTCACCTTCATCTTCTATTTCCTGTAGGTTTTCCAGAACTTCGAGCGGGGCGCCCGAACGGATGGCATAGTCAATGAGCTCCTCCTTGGTTGCGGGCCATGGAGCGTCTTCCAATTTTGATGCTAGTTCAAGTGTCCAATACATAGTTTATAAATTATTAGTGTTGAATTTTTTAATTTGGCCGCAAAAGTACAAATATTTTTTTTATTTGCAAGCATTTTTCCATATTATTTCTTGTTGTCCTGCGTTAAAATTTATTATTTTCGCCAAAACGAAGAGATAATCGCTAAGTCGGTTGACATATTCGATAATGTCTGGCCCAACTTTAGCCTTTTCAGCTAGTGCGTCAATGGCGCGCTCAGCACGTCGGCAGACGGTGCGGCATACGTGGCATTGTGCCGCGGTAGTGGTTCCACCTGGCAGTACGAATCCTTGTGGCTCCGGCAACAGTGCGTTGATGGCATCGATGCGCTGCTCAAGGAATGCGGTCTCACCCTCTGCCAGCCGGGCGGAGGCGTAGAGTGGCGTCTGGCTTTGGTCTGTCGCCAAATGGGTACCGATATTAAAGAGGTTGTTTTGTATACGGATGATTACCGTCCGTTCTTCGTCTGTGGCTGGCATTTGAGCAGCAAGCAGTCCTAAGTGTGAACTAAGTTCATCAATGGTGCCATAGGCTTCCAGACGGATGTCGGTCTTGCTGATGCGTACGCCTCCTACAAGATCGGTCATTCCCTGATCGCCTCGTCGTGTGTAGACAGTAGTTATTTTCATAGCATGTTTAAGGGTTTTGTATTAGAAATTGACAATATAGTGTTGCTTGTTTCGCTCGGGATTGAAGAATGCTATGCCACAATAGTAGAGGTCGTAGGTGATTGTGGCACGACTGTCGGCCAGAATCTTCTTCCAGATAGTGGGGTGATTCCAGATGTCCTGAATCACTAGCACCTGACATCCGTTGTCGTTATCGGGTTGTAACTCGCTAGCATTAGTATCGCCAGGAGCTAGAGTGAGATTGGCGTTATTGCTATACTGAGTTTGGATGGTGGCCTTGTGGCATCCTGCCTTCAGATAGTCCTGATAGCCTAGCATGTCGCTGATGAGTGCTGGCTGAAGAAAGTTGGCCAGTCGGAAATAGAGTCGTCCCAGTTTCTGTCTGAGCCAGTCGTCGTCTTTTCCCAGTTCTGCATAAGCATAGTATGGCCAATGCTCATTGACCACGTATCGCACGAAGCGATAGTCAGAGGGTGACTGAATGCCGAACCCCTGGCAGTGGCCGATGCGCCTTAGCCATACAGATGCTTGTTGCAGACGATTCATTAATGATAGATTATCTGATGCTCCATTCGAACACCCCCGCAGACTTGTCCTTGTTGATGACTACCTCAAGTTTCACTGCCGAGGTCTTGACCGGGTCGAAGTTCACGGTGCATGGTGCTCCCTTGGCCACGGGATATCCATCGGGGTTGGCCACGGGCTGCCAGTTGCCAGTCTGGTCCTTGTAGTAAAGCTTCCAGCTGTCGGGCACCTTACATCCCTGCCAAGGTTGGTCATCATACCAGTATACGGTGCTTGACTGCACGGTGACAGCCTCGGGGAAGGTGTAGCTTATCCATTCTGTGGAGCCCTGTTTCGGCCACCAGTGGGTATAGGGTATTGAGCGGTCGTCGCCATTCTTTGGTACCAGTCGGTCGTTGATGCTGCTCAGTGAGGGCAGTCGCATGCTGGAACCGATCTTGCTCTGTGAGGCTAGGGTAGGGGGCTCTGCCGGTCGTGTGGCCCTCAGGTCTTGCGACAGCCAGACCTTCATGTTACCGCGTTCGCGATGGCACCATGCATAGTAGGGTATCATGGTCAGTCGTACGTTCTTGGTCTGCAGACGCCCCTGCTTGTCAAACGACAGTGTCTGTGCGTCAGTAGCCAGTTTGGTCAACTGGTATGTATGCTCGCCGTCGTCTGCCTTGATGCGGAAGTCTTGTGCCTTGAGCACCTCGAACTGCGGCTGTTGGTTCATGAGTGCGGCCATGATATCGAAGTCGTTGTCAACAGCCTCGGCACAATAGACAATAGGTCCGCGCTCGATGCTGATCATGCCTCGGTCTTGTTCTACTTTCTCATTGGCGCGGACGGTTCTGGGTTCCATGTCGAAATGCAGCTGGATGCGGTCACCTTTCTTCCATTTGCGATCGATGGTCAGGTAGCCATCGTCAGTTGTCTTGATGTCGACGTTTTCGCCATTGACGGTGCAAGTGGCGGCCAGCCGTTTGTTGTCGGTATAGCTGTAGAGGTCGCTGGGTACCACCTGACCTTTCACCCATCCTGGGATACGTAGTTTCATAGCAAACTGTCCGGCAGCGTTCTTGTCGACATTGATGGTGATATCGCCATCCCATGGGTAGTTGGTCTGCTGACTCAGGGCCACCTGCTTGCCTCCGACCTTCAGGTTGGAACTGTTGGAGAGGAACAGGTTGACATATAGGTTCTTATCCTTCACGGCATAGACGTAGCCCGGCAGTGAGGGGATGAAACGGCAGATGTTGCTAGGGCAGCAGGCACATCCGAACCATGCCTGACGCTGACGTTCGCCCATGGACTCGAGCACGTTGGGATAGAAGAAACCGCCACCATCGAGTGAGACACCACTGATAAGGCCGTTGTAGAGCGTACGCTCTAGCACATCGTAGTATTTCGACTGTCCGTGGAGCAGGAAGAGGCGGTAGTTCACGTAGACATTGCCGATGGCGGCACAGGTCTCACAGTAGGCCGACATGTTGGGTAGGTAGTAGTTTGGGCCAAAGGCCTCGCCACTGGATGTAGCACCGATGCCGCCAGTGATATAGAGTTTCTTGGTTACAATGTTGTCCCAGATGCGGTCGATAGCACGGATATAGGCCGAGTCGCCAGTGAGTGCAGCCACATCGGCCATACCGGCATACATATAGGCAGCCCGTACGGCATGTCCTACGGCTTCATCCTGCAGGACGACAGGCTTGTGAGCCTGTGAGTAGTCGTGTACGATGGTGGTCTTTCCTCTGTAGTCGAGGAAGAACTTTGCCTCGTCCAGATATTTCTTCTCGCCAGTGACGAGGTACAGCTTGGCCAGAGCCATCTCTGCAATCTGATGACCAGGTACCACGCATGCCTGTCCTGGGTTGGGGCCTACCTCCTTGCATACGACGTCGGCATAGCGGATGGCGATATCGAGGAACTTACGACTGCCTGTAGCCTGATAGTGGGCAATGGCACCTTCCACCATGTGTCCCAGGTTATAGAGCTCGTGCGACAGGTCTTCCTCCTTTACCCAGCGCTTTGGTCCTGCCCAGTGGTGTGGGTCAGCGGGATTCTGAGTTCTTGCCGTATAGAGATAGCCGTCAGGTTCTTGTGCGGTGGCGATGATGTCGATAACGCTGTCGACATAGTGTTGCAGTTTCTTGTCGGGATAGGTCTGCAGCAGGTACGAGGCTCCCTCGATGGTCTTGTAGGGGTCGGTGTCGTCGAAGGAGTAGCCAACGCCATTCACCTTGAACACCTTCGAGGGGTCTTTCAGATGAGCGGCAGCGTTCTCAAAGTTCTTGTAGCGGCCCTCGCTCTCACATTTTGAGAAAGCCAGTGGTACGGTGACGTTGCGGCTGGCTTCCAGACGCTGTCCCCAGAAGGTGCCGGGAGTCACTTTCACACTGGTGAAGGGAACGGGCGAGATGGGGTATCCCTGCGAAGCCTGTTGTTTTTGCGCATGGCCTGTCAATGTGGTAGCCATAGCTAATGCAGCAATGAAAATAAGTCGTTTCATAATCAGGTAGTTATTAGTGATTTCAATTCAGACTGCAAACTTACACATTTTTTTTCAAATTGCGGCAATTTTTCCTATGAAATTTCTGCAGACGGAGCATATTTGTATTACTTACACTTTTCAGTCTCCAATGCAGCGTTTGATAATAGTATAGAAGTGGGAAAATTCCTAGAGTGCACTCGAAAACTTTTTCCACTGCAGAGAAATAATATTTTGAGTACACTCTAGGAAAATGGGTAGCTCTTCCGAGCGTTATGATTATCGAGACAACGCTTCTTTTTTTTCACTTTTGTCGATATTCTCATCCGTTTTCACGAAAATTTCGTAATTTTGTAGGCAAAAAAATGATGAGACGATGATAAAACTGCTACAATCACTCGTGCGTAAATGGACGGAGAGCAGTCTGGTGCTGCGTATCGTGATAGGGCTGGCGATAGGTGCCGTGCTGGGGCTGTTGATGCCTCAGTTACATGTTGTCGGCGTGTTAGGAAAGATGTTTGTGGGTGCCCTGAAGGCTATTGCTCCCGTACTGGTTGCTGTGCTGGTGTGTGCATCTATAGCTCGAGCGAAAGGAGGTCTTGGCCGTCGTTTCCGCACGGTGATTACGCTCTATCTGCTCACCACGCTCTGTGCAGGCGTGGTGGCTGTGGTGGTCAGCTTCTTGTTTCCTGTCAGCATGACGTTGAAGACTGCTGTTACGGCAGAGGCTCCCAGTGCTTTGTCCGAGGTGTTTTCCTCTCTGCTCACCAATTTGGTCAGCAATCCGTTTCTCTCGCTTACTTCAGCCAATTATATAGGTATTCTCTTCTGGGCAATCGTTGTGGGGCTGGCGATGAAAGCCCGTGCCGGAGAGACGACGATCAGAGTGATGGACGACTTGTCTAAGGTGATTTCTCAGGTGGTGATGTGGATTATCCAGTTTGCTCCCTTTGGTATCATGGGACTGGTATTCAGCAGTGTATCCGAAAGTGGGTTGGAGATTTTCACAGAGTACGGTCGTCTGCTTTTGCTGTTGGTAAGTTGTATGTTGCTCGTGGGGCTGGTAGTCAATCCGTTCATCTCGTTCCTGTACATACGTCGTAATCCCTATCCGCTGTTGTGGCAGTGTCTGAAGGAGAGTGGCCTAAATGCTTTCTTCACTCGTTCGTCGGCAGCGAATATACCGATTAATATGGAACTGTGCAAACGGTTGGGTCTTGATGAGAATTTCTATAGTGTCAGTATTCCACTGGGATGTACGATCAATATGAATGGTGCTGCCGTCACCATCACCGTGCTGTCGCTGGCGGTGGTTCATACGATGGGTGTCGATGTCAGTCTGTCGTCGGCCATCCTGCTTAGTGTCATTGCCACGCTGGGAGCCTGTGGCGCTTCGGGTGTGGCAGGCGGATCGCTGTTGCTGGTGCCGATGGCGTGCTCGCTTTTTGGCATTGGTGCTGATGTGGCTATGCAGGCCGTGGGAGTGGGATTCATTATTGGTGTGGTGCAGGACTCGGTAGAGACGGCATTAAACAGCAGTGGCGATGCTTTCTTCACCGCCACTGCTGAATTGCACGACCGCCAGAAATAGTGTACCTGCTGGTGATGCATGCTGGAAAACCATATGCCACGCGAGAAGGGCTCCCAGTCTTTATTTCTTTAGGTATTTTGCCAGTTCCGACCCTTTTTCCTTCAGGCCACGGGCAAAGCTCTGTGCGTTCATCTGTGCTCCAAGTTTCGAAGCGTGGGTGTGGTCTTGCTTGAAGTAGCGTCCGGCTTTCTCCTTGATGGCTTTTATCTGTTCCTTTGCTTTTTCCTTATCATCAGAAATGTTTTTCTTTGCGAACTTACGATCCAGGAAGTCAGCACTGATATTGTGGATGTCGATAAACTCTACCCCAGTCTCCTCTACCACCTCGCGATACCACTTGCCATAGGTGTCGTCGCGGCGTTCAATCTTACCTCCGGGCCATTCGTTTCGAGGCGTCAGTGACAGTAGTATAGGTGTTGCCCCTTTCTCCCGTACATCGTCGATCATCTTCTTGAGATACCATCCAAAGGAGTATACGACCTCGTAGCTGTCGTCGTACATCTTGAAGACGTGTAGTGTGTCTTTTGTTCCAGGTATGACGCCACGTGCCTTGCGGTCGGTGATGGGGCATATGTCGTTATGTCCGAACTGTATGGTGACGAAATCGCCAGGCTGCAGTGAGTTGTATACCTTCTCCCACAGTCCCTCTCTGACGAACGATCGTGTGCTGCGTCCTGCCCGTCCTGCGTTGCACAGGGTGATTTTCGTCTCGTCGAAGACCGTCTGGGCTTGCGATGCCCATCCCCACATGCCATCGTCGTCCTTGTCGGAATTCTTCACGGTTGAGTCGCCAGTGAAGAACAGCACGGGCTTGCCTGCCTCGCGATTTACCTGCCAGGAGTCGGGTTCTACATGCTGCATCATCTGCTGTAGTGGTTTCAGCTGTGGGTTATTGCTCTGCCACAGACCTTCTGCAGCCGAGAGGGCATTCATCTCCGCACCGAATTTCGATGTGTGTATATGGTCGCCCATGAAGTGGTATTTCTCCTTCCAGTGGCTGTAGCTGTCTAGTTTTGCCCCACTGATCTCGTTCAGGTCTACGAAGGGTACCCCCTCGGTAGCCGCCACGTAGGCAGCCCATTCTGTCTGTGGCTTTCTGACGATGAGTCCAGTACGTTGGTCGTAGGCATCACGTGGTGTCAGCGACATCAGGATGGGGTTGGCTCCAGCCTGTCTGATCTCTTGGATGTATTTGCACAGGTAGTTGCCATAGGAATAGACTGTGTCCTGACGCTGTGTGCGCTGGTTGAAGCCCACATGGATGGTGTCGGGGTCTACACCTGGGATGACGGCACGTGCTCGACGCCGGTCGAAGAATTCTCCCCCATCGTTGTGGCCAATGCTGACAATGACCCAGTCGCCCGGTTTCAGGGCCTGCCGTACTGCTGGCCATAGGTCGGTGTAGAAAGTGCGGGTAGACATGCCTCCTAGTGCCTGGTTCTCGACGCTTATCTTATGGGCGTTGAAATATTTGTTGAAGTAGTAGCCCCATCCCCACTGGCCATTGGATCCGTTGCCCATGGTGCCATTTCGCATGGTGGAGTTGCCGATGAGGTAGAGCACGGGGTTAGTGCCATTTCTGGTGGAACCGGGCTTGGGACGTGCCGACAGAGCCTTGGCGATAGAGTCGGGGGTGTTGTCCACTACTTTTTCTTCGATAGGATTGGGCAGATTGTCAAAATCCTGTGCTGTGGCCGTCATCATGTTGGTTGCCATGATAGCCAAGAGTAATAGTTTTGTTTTCATTTAGTTTGATTTGATGTAGTTGTTTTTTTATTATGATTTGATGTAGATTTTCTTTCCGTTGATGATATAGATGCCAGGTGCATTGGCCTGCTGTAGCCGTTGGCCTTGCAGGTTGAGGATCTGATGCTGTCCTCTGTCGGTGGTGATGGCGTTGATGCCGGCCGGATCGGGCTTTTGGTTGGTGCACGGGGCATCCTTCATGTTGTACATCGCCGTGACGATGCTTACATTGTCGATGCCCAGTGTCAGTACGTTCTTGGGCAGTGTCACCGTGCGTGCATTGGTGGCCCAGACGAGGTTGCCCTCCTGGTCGTAGAACTTATGGCCGGCATAGTTGGTGCCGTGGAAGGTGATGTTGCGTCCGTTGGCAGACAGCGAGTAGTAATCGTCCGTCACGTCAGGAGCATCGTCAGTAAACAGTTCGTAGTCGCCCGACTCGCCAATGGGCAGTGACTTGTATTCGGCCACCTCGTTGTGCTGGTCCAGGTTGTTCTTCTTCAGTCCGTTGCTGGTGGCTGGAACTCCTTCGAAGATATTGTTGACATCAGCGGGCTTCATGGGTTCCAGATGGTCGTCGATGAACATGATGTTGCCCAGCTTCCTGTTGTATTGCTGCATGTGATTGCGGGCAGCGTTGATGTCGGCCTGTGTGGTGGTGACGTCGTACTCGGCATAGTCGCTGACGTGGATCTTGTTGCCTGGAACGAACATGCCGTAAGCCTCGAAAAATTCCGATAGGTCTGCCTGTGCCACGTCGCAGATGGTCTTGGCCAGTTTCAGGTAGTCGGTACTGCCTTTGCCCGTGCTCTTGTTGATGGGGCTTTTTCGCATGGCCCGGAACAGATCGGGCAGGAACTGGTCGTTGTGATGCTGTACGTGGAAATAGAGGTATAGCTGGAAGAACATACTGGTAGTGTTCCAGATGTTGCGCTCCAGCCACCGTGTGCCCTTGCTTAGCTCATAGAACACGTCGACAGGCAGTTGTCGCCTGCTGGTGGTGATGCCTTGCTCAAAGGTGTTGATGTTCGAGAAGAGATTGTTGGAACTCTCCGTAGTGCCAATGACATTAATGCTGGCCTGGTGGTTATGTCCTATCTCGTGGCTAGGTCCCCAGATGCTGCCAGGCTGTGTCATCTTCTTGTAGTTCATCACGGTGGGGATGGTGGACTCATGATACCACGTGCCGTAGGTTGTGGAGTGCATGTATGAGCTAGCGCCACTGAAAACGTTCCAGATGTTGCGGAAGCGTCCTTCGAAGTCCTCGACGCCCATATATCGCTCTTCGTTGTCGGCAATGCGGTCCCAGATACGCATCAGTCCTTCCATCTCGTCAGGCTCTGCCTGTTTCACCAGATTGGCATCCATACAGAATACCAGGTGCTGTGTCTTCAGGTTCAGTATGGGGCATGCCTTTAGTAGGTCCTGCTGCAACAGCTTCCAGTCGGCGTTGGTCATGTTGCGAGTGGCATCCCAGTACCCTTGCAGCTGTCCGCCCTCTATATGTATGAAGATGTCGGGGTAGAGGCTGAGTTTCTTCGCAGGATCGGTGACCTGGTAGAACACGTATAGCATCTTCTGTTCCGGATAGCGCAACAGGTTCAGTCCAGCCTTCAGTGCCAGTGTCTCGCCTGTGGGATGGTTGCCCGCCACGCCATCAGTGCTGACGGCTTCCACCATCAGTGTTGCTCCCGTCTTTGGTGCAGCATCGACATATATATATATGATGTCATTGGCATTGGCCACGATGCCTGTTGGTCCTGACAGTCGTCCGAAGGCATTGCTCATGGTGAAGTTCTTGGCGTTGGCCATCGTCTCGTGGTTGCTATATGGCTGATAGGCGGTCATACGGAAGAGACGTTCGTAGTCGGCGGTATATCCCGTTGTCTTGTCTGTGAACTGTTGCCAGCTGTCGTTTTTCACTTTCAGCACCATCGTCTGCATATCGGCATTGAGGGCGGAGAAGTCTTCGTTGGTGGCTAACTGCTCGTTGCTGAGTGCTGTGATGTCAGCCTTGAGTGTGGTGCAAGCCAGGTCTTCGAACAGGTTGTTCAGGTGCTGCTGTAGCTGTGACTTGTTGGCAACCAGACTGTCGTAGTCGGCCTGTTGGTGGCGTATCTGCTGTAAGAGTTCCTCGTCGATGGCAACCTCTTCGAGATGCCAGGTGCTGGCTTCTGCAGTGGTATCCCAGTATACGACATCGTGTCCTTGCGAGCTGGCATCGTGCATTCCTCCCCAGTCGTTGCCGTAGCTGATGGTCCATACGGTGTCCCATTTGTCGCCTGTCGGTTTGATGTTGAATGCCACCTTAGCTGTGCCCAGGCGATAGGGCTTGCTGGCCTGTGTCTGTCGCAGGATGTATTTCTGGGTGATGGCGGTCTGCAGGCTCCATCCCTCTCCGTTCTGTTGTAGTTGCCAGCACTGTCCGTAGTTCAGCGTGTCTAGTTCCTTGGTTGCCAGGTTGGTGCTTTCTGTGAGCACACGGCTGTAGATGCTGTGCAGCCGGTAGTAGGTGCCGTCTTTCAGTTCGTTGGTGAACGGATTGGTGGCATGCAGATGCTCCAGCACTTCCTCGTCTGTGTAATTGGTCTCGGCTTCGATATACCAGTCGCAGCCAGCATCCATCGAATAGTTGAACAGGGCATGACTGGTGTTCGTATTGAGGAAGGTGCTGCCGGCGAAATTGCAGTCAGAGGAGATGTTGTAGCATTTGGCCGTGGCAGTGGCGTTAGGACTGACACGTATATACAGATGTGTCTTTCCCGTTGCCGGTGTGGTATAGTCGGCCTGCAGGTACTCGCCAGTGTTGGCGCTACGCAAGTAGTACCCCTCGCCATACGTTTCAAGAATCCACACCTGGCTCAGCTTGGTGGTGCTTTTGGCTGTTGTCGTGGCAGCACCGCTTTTCTCAGTAGAGAGATACCATGCTGTACGCTTGCTCTTCAGTCTGACGAGGCCAGTGGCAAAGTCCTGGGCGCTGATTGTCAGATTTCCCAGGGCCATCAGCAGAATAGTCAAAAGATATAGGATCCTTTTCATGTTATCGTCATATGAATCGTTTGTAACCTGTCAATAATTTTCGGCAAAGTTACGAAAAAGTATTGAGATAGCACAAAAAAACACCCTAAAATATGCGCAAAAGAATTGATTTTGTGCAATTTGTTTGGCTGTGTGCGCAAAATGTAGTAATTTTGCAGCCGATTTTCACACGACTATCATTTTATACATTATTATATTTATATGGCATTAAAAATTGTAGTACTTGCCAAGCAAGTACCTGACACAAGAAATGTGGGTAAGGATGCAATGACCGCCGAAGGAACGGTGAACCGTGCTGCCCTGCCTGCCATCTTCAATCCCGAAGATTTGAACGCCCTGGAGCAAGCCCTCCGTCTGAAGGAGCAGAATCCAGGATCTACTGTTGGCATCCTCACGATGGGTCCTCCACGTGCTGGTGAGATTATCCGTCAGGGTCTCTATCGTGGTGCAGACACGGGTTGGCTGCTTACCGACCGTCTGTTTGCAGGTGCCGATACACTGGCTACGAGCTATGCACTGGCAACGGCCATCAAGAAGATTGGCGATGTGGACATCGTCATTGGTGGCCGTCAGGCTATCGATGGCGATACGGCTCAGGTAGGCCCGCAGGTCGCAGAGAAGCTGGGATTGAACCAGGTGACCTATGCCGAGGAGATACTGGGTGTTAATGACGGCAAAACCGTCATTCGCAGAGTCATCGACGGTGGTGTGGAGACTGTAGAGGCTCCCCTGCCCGTGGTCCTCACAGTGAATGGTTCAGCTGCTCCCTGTCGTCCCCAGAACGCCAAGCTGGTGATGAAGTACAAGCGCGCTACCTGTCCGATGGAGCGTCCTGCCGAGGGTACACCATACGACTATCTGTACGACGAGCGCCCTGAG
>JAIKWS010000007.1 GCA_024684515.1 Prevotella sp. | reverse complement strand
TATATATTAATTATAAATATATAAAATAACAATTTTTTATCTTCCTCTTCTCTTTGTCGTATGTTCAAACACGGTAGATTTCCCTTTTCCCTTTTCCCTTTTTAACATTTCAGCATGTCAAGCTATCCCCCAATGCTTTTCATCGGAGCAAGAAAATGCTGCGTTTGCCTTGTCAGTCAGGAGTTTACCTGCCCTGCAGATCCAGGTGCACCACCACGGGATAGTGGTCGGAGGGCAGTCGGCGGATGATGGTATCGGTGGTCTGTTGCCAGTAGGTATTGGTGAGGATGCCGTATCGCTCGACGGCAATGTCTGGCGATACGAGCACGTGGTCGATGCGGCTGCTGGTCTTGCGGTCCTGGTGCCATCCGTTGAAGGTGCCGTTCTCGGCAAATCGTACGGCAGCCCGTTGGTAGGTGTCGGTGAGCAGTCCTGATGAGACAAGGAAGCGGTAGGTCTCATCATGCTGGTCGACGTTGAAATCGCCTGTGAGGATGGTGGCAGCACCCTTGGCAGTCTGCTGAATGCGTCTGACGACCATTTTGGCGGCCTCTAGCCGCGCCACGGTGCCCACGTGGTCCATGTGAAGGTTGAAGAAAAAGAAAGGCTCTGAGCGGCCTTTAAATGCGAATTTGCCCCACGTACATATTCTAATGCACGCGGCATCCCATCCCAGCGATGGCCTGTCGGGGGTTGGCGACAGCCAGAAGTGGCCGTGAGCCAGCAGTTCGAGCCGCTGGCGGTCGTAGAAGATAGGGGCATATTCACCCTTGGTATCGCCATCGTCACGGCCTACACCGATGTAGTCGTAGCCCCTGAGCAGCTGCAGCATGTCCTGCAGCTGTCCATGGAGCACTTCCTGGCATCCGAAGATGTCGGGATGCTCGAACAGCAGCTGTCGGCACACCACGGGGCATCGCTGGCTCCAGGCATTGCCCTGGCGGGCATCGTCGCCGTTGTCGTAGCGGATGTTGTAGGTGGCCGTACAGAGAGGCTGTGCGTGGCTACTGGCAACAGCCATCGAGATGATGGCCGTGGCGATGGCGATGATGATGGTGCGGTGGCTGTTCATTCCAGTACGATTTGATGTGCGTTGACGGGCTCGTGCAGGAAGATTGATGATGGTGCGGTGGCTGTTCATTCCAGTACGATTTGACGTGCGTTGACGGGCTCGTGCAGAAAGATGTGAGCCAGTTCGCTGAATTTGTCGGGCTCTTCGGTAGTGAGATAGCAGACGGATGCGTTTCTCGAGCATCGCTGGTCCATATCGGGATGTCGCTGCAGATAGCTGGCGAGCGACGAGGCTACGTAGTTGCCCTGTGGGATGATCTGTACGTTGTCTGGCATGAACTGCCGTATCTTGTCGATCAGCATGGGATAGTGTGTACATCCGAGTATGACGGCATCGATGAGTGGGTCGTCGTTCATGAGTTGCGAGATGTATTTCCCTACGAAATAGTCGGCACCTGGCGATGAGGCCTCGCAATACTCGACGAGGGGCACCCACAGTGGGCATGGCTGTCCTGTGACGACGATGTCGGGGTGCAGTTTCTCGATCTCCATGCGGTAGCTCTCGCTCCTGATGGTGCCCTCGGTGGCCAGAATGCCCACGTGGCGTGTCTTTGTCAGCTTGCCTATGACTTCTGCCGTTGGCCGTATGATGCCTAGCACACGTCGCTGTGGGTCCCATTGCGGCAGGTCCTGCTGCTGCAGTGTCCGCAAGGCCTTGGCCGAGGCTGTGTTGCATGCCAGGATGACGAGCTGGCATCCCATCTGGAAGAGGTGCTCCACGGCCTGTCGCGTAAAGTCATAGACCACGCTGAAGGAGCGTGGTCCATAGGGTGCCCGTGCGTTGTCGCCCAGATAGAGATAGTCGTACTGTGGCAGCTGCTGGCGTATGGCCTCGAGGATGGTCAGTCCGCCATATCCACTGTCAAAGATGCCAATTGGCCCAGCTGCGTTTGATAGCATCATTTCTTGTTGTTGAGCAGTAGCTTTACTTCGTCGCTGATGTTGAGCACGGTAGCCGGCTCGATGAACGGACAGGCATTGGCATCGGTATTGACCACGATGGCCAGCTGGTGCTGGCGTGCCACCTCGCTGATGGCCATGCTGAGCTGTGCCTGCAGTGGTGCCAGTTTCTGCTTCTCTGTCTCTGCCAGCTGTTTCAGGCTTTGCTCCTTGAATTCCAGGTTCTGCTGTAGCAGTTGCTGCAGCTCTGTCTGTCGCTTCAGCATGATGGTGCGTGGGAAGTCCTTGCGACCCTCGAGGAAAGCCTCGTACTTCTGGTTGAAATCGGCCTCCACCCGCTTCATCTCCTCGTTGTAGGCCTTGCGCAACTCTTCCATCTCCTGCACCATGATGGCATATTGCGGCATGGCATGCAGGGCCTCGTCGTAGCTGAGACAGCCTATGAAAGGCGACTGAAGACTGAAAATGGAGACAGGCCGAACGCTGGTGGTGTCACTTTGAGCTGCTGTCTGTGCCAAACCAGCCAGGCTCATCATGGTCATTACTATAAGAATGGTGATCCGTTTCATCTTTATTTTGTCCAATATTTTTACTTTCAGTCTTCAGTCACAATAATATACTTTGTAAAGTCTTTTTACTTCAGTCCCAGCTTGGCCTTGACCTGAGCGGTGACATCGGTAGAGAGTGTGGAGCTGATGTAGGGTATGCCAGCACCCATCTCCATGACATAGATATATCCTCCTTCCTGTCCGATGACCTTGATGGCATCGATGACCTTGGTGGTGATGGCCTGCATCTTGTCCTGCTGAGCCTTTGCCAGTGCCTGCTGGTTGTCCTGATAGGTCTGCTGTATGCGCTGGTAGAGGTCCTGCAGCTCCTGATTGCGACGCTGCTTGATATTCTCGGGCAGTGATGCCTCTTCCTTCTCGAAGGCCTCGGCCTTTTTCTGCAGTTCGTCCTGCATTTGCTTCAGGTCTGTCTCATACTGCTGTGTCAGTTTCTCGATTTCAGTACGTGCTGTGGCGAACTCGGGCATGGCCTGGATGATTTCCTGTGTGTTGACGTGTCCGAATTTCTGAGCCTGTGCGGTAGTGAGTCCGCAGATAGCGCAAATAGCGCAGATGATGAATTTTTTCATGTTCTTGTTTATGAATTAAATTGTTGTTTGTTTAATCTAAAAAAATTGCTTCGTTTATGGATTTAATTGTTATTTGTTTCATCCAAAAAAATTGCTTCGTTTATGGATTTAATTGTTATTTGTTTCATCCAGACTATTAGTTGGCATATCCCAGTTTCTGCAGCACCTCGTCGCTGATGTCGATCTTTGGCGATCCGAAGATGATGCCCTGGTCGCTGGCACGGTCGAGCACGAGCTGGTATCCCCGCAGTTCCGATACGTCCTTCACGGCATTGTACACCTCTTCCTGTATGGGGTTCATCAGAGCTGTGCGTTTCTTGAACAGCTCTCCCTCAGGTCCGAAGTACTGTCGTTTCAGGTCAGCCGCCTGTTTCTCTTTCTCCATGATGGCATCCTGTCGTGCCTTCTTCTGCTCGGCCGATAGGAAGACCACCTCGTTCTGGTAGTTCTTGTACATGGTCTGTGCCTCTGTAGAGAGGGCATCGATCTCTGCCTGCCATTTCTTCGACACCTGCGACAGCTGCTCGTTGGCCCGCTCGTAGGCAGGTATGTTCTTGAACACATAGTCCATGTCGATCAATGCAAACTTCTGTGCACTCATGGTCAGCGTGGCTGACAGCATGACAATCATAGTGATTAGCTTCTTCATATTTTCCAATTATTTTATTAAAACTCCTGTCCTAGGATGAAGTGGAACTGGCTTCCTCCCTTGCTCCATCCGCTGCTGCCCTGATAGACCTTGTCGAAGCCGTATGCCCAGTCGATACCCATCAGTCCGACCATAGGCAGGAAGATGCGCACGCCAAAGCCTGCCGATCGCTTCATGTCGAAGGGGTTGAAATCCTTGACGTTGGCCCAGGCATTGCCACCCTCCACGAATCCCAGTCCGTAGATGGTGGTATTGCCCAGCATGAAGGGGTATCGCAGCTCGAGTGTGAAGCGGTCGTAGGCATAGGCATCGTACGAGCTGTAGCGTCCTGGTGTCCGTTCGCTGCTGAGGGCATTGGCCGACATCGATATCGAACCGTTCTCATAGCCACGCAGGCCGATGGTCTCTTCGGCATAGCTGGTAGAATAGCCGCTCATGCCGTCGCCACCGACATAGAAGGTCTCGAAGGGTGACTTCTTATATTTATTGTACGAGCCGAGCACTCCCATCTCCACACGGGCCATGAGCACGAAGCATTTCTGTCCGTCGGTAAGTGCGGTATAGGTGCGGCTCTTGAACTTCCACTTGTGGTATTCCACCCAGCGGTACTTCTCCCGCTGCTCGTCCTGGAACTTGTCGTAGTCGTTGTTGTAGGTACTCCACGTGGCCAGGTTCTTGTAGTCCTTTTTGTCGAAGAGCGACCATGGTGGCGTAAGCGACACACTGAGTGAGAATTCCGATCCGTGGCGTGGGAACAGTGGGTTGTCTGTCGAGGTACGTGTCAGTGCCAATGAGAGGTTGAGGTTGTTGCAGTTGCCATTGCTGATGAGGAAGTACTGCCACTCCTTCAGCATGTAGCGCTGGTAGGCCAGTGTGGCTGAGAACTGGAAGTAGTCGTCAGGCCATCTAAGACGCTTGCCCCATCCCACGGAGAGTCCCAGCAGCTTCACGTACTTGTCGTCGTCGAGGTAGCTCT
Organism: Prevotella sp.; assembly: GCA_024684515.1. Lineage (GTDB taxonomy): Bacteria > Bacteroidota > Bacteroidia > Bacteroidales > Bacteroidaceae > Prevotella. The sequence goes on along the minus strand of JAIKWS010000007.1, from coordinate 11,706 downwards.
CGTAGTTGTTGTAGTACCCGTTGTTGTACGTGCCATAGCCGCCATACATATACTGTAGCGAGCTCATGTAGGCCGAGTTGTAGTAGTTGCTCGACACGTCGCTCTGCTTCGAGTAGTAGGCACCGATATTGAGTGCGTTGGGTCGCTTGCCGCCAAACCATCCTGTGCCGTAGTTGGCACTGTAGCTGGTGTAGTAGCGACCATTGGTCTGTGCACTCAGTCCTATCTGCTCACCATCGCCGGCAGGCAGGAAGCCACGATGCAACTTGTTCTTGCCCAGCAGGTTGCGCAGCGAGAAGTTATTGAATTTGATACCGGCCCTGAGAATGACACCTGTCTGTCCCCATCCCAGTGAGAGCTCGAGCTGGTCGTTGGACTTCTGCTCCAGTTCCCAGTTGATGTTCACCGTACCGTTGTCGCCATCGGGTTTCACATCGGGGTTGATGGCCTCAGCATCGAAATAGCCCATAGACGCTATCTCGCGATAGGAACGCATGAGAGCATCTTTCGAGAAGAGGTCGCCAGGCTTGGTACGCAGCTCGCGACGTACCACCTCCTCGTAGAGACGGTCGTTGCCGAAGATCTTCACATTATTAAGATGTGCCTGCGGTCCTTCGAGTATGCGCACCTCCATATCGATGCTGTCGCCCACGATGTTCACTTCGGCGGGGTCGATCTGCGAGAACACATAACCATTATTATAATAGTAGTCGTGCACGCCATCCTCGTCCTGCAACAGTCGCTTGTTGATGAGCTTCTGGTTGTAGACGTCACCCTTCTTCATGCCCAGTGTGCGTTGCAGTCCTTCAGTAGGCACCACGGTGTTGCCCACCCAGGTGATGTTACGCAGGTAGTACTTGTCACCTTCCTCCAGCTTGAGTAGCACGTTGACATGCTTGTCGTCCTCGTTCCATACCGAGTCTTCGATGATGGTGGCATCGCGATATCCCAGCTCATTGTATTTCTCGATGAGTGTCTTCTTGGCCTCGGCATAGCGCTCGGGTGTGTATTTCTTTGATTTGAAGATGTTACTGAACTTGCCGGCCTCGTGAATCTTTCCCAGGGCACCCTTGGTGAACAGGCTACCCTTGATGACCGACTCCTTCACGTTGTCGTTGCCTTGCAGCACGATGCTGCGCACCTTCATCTTGTCTTTCTTGTCGATGATGACATCGAGCACCACCTGGTTCTTGCCCGTGACGTCGTCGTGCTGGCTGATTTCTATCTCGGCATTCTTGTATCCCTTGTCGTCGAAATATTTCTTTGCCAGGATCTTGGCACGGTCAACCAGGTTCTTGGTCATACTCATACCCTTGGCCATACCCAGCTTGGCCTCGAGGTCGTCTCGCTCACTCTTCTTCACACCACTATAGTTGATGGCACTGATACGTGGGCATAGGGTGAGGTTGATGCAAAGATAGACCTTCGAGTCGACGATGCTGTCGGCGGTGATGCTCACCCTCGAGAAGAGTCCATGTTTCCAGTAGCGTTTCACGGCTTCTGTGATCTCGCTGCCAGGCAGTTCGATCTTCTGTCCCAAGGATAGTCCCGACAGGTTGATGAGTACGTAGTCTTCATAGTCGGTGACCCCTTTGACGGTCAGTCCCCCGATCTCCACCTGTCGCGGAGTGCCCGCATAGCTGATGTCGGGGTTGGTGACAATCGTCTGAGCCTCCGTAGTGCTCATGAAGCATGAACAATGAAGTGCCATCAGTGCCAGTAGCGCTAATGTCTTCTTGCCCATTTTCATCTTGTCATATCGCATTATCTTCATTCGTTGTTGGCAATTTCTTCTTTTGGCGAGGCTGTCGTCTCTTCGCCTACCTGTGCTTCCGTCTTTCCGAATCGACGTTGACGGCTCTGATAGTCGGCAATGGCGAGGCATAGCTCCTCCTCACCGAAATCGGGCCAGTAGGTGTCGCAGAAATACAGTTCGCTATAGGCAATCTGCCACAGCAGATAGTTGCTGATGCGCAGCTCGCCTCCAGTGCGGATGAGCAGCTCGGGATCGGGCATGAAGTTGGTCCACAGCCGCTCGTTGATGGTATCTTCGCTGATGTCATCAATGCTTAGCGTGCCGGCCTTCACCTCGCTGGCTATCTGCCTGGTTACACTGGTCAGTTCCTGTTTTGATGAATAGCTCAGGGCAATGGTCATCGTCATATGGTCGTTCTTGGCCGTACGCTCAATGGTATGATCCAGCTTGGCATTCATCTCGTCGGGAATGCGCGAGCGGTCGCCAATCACGCGGAAGCGTACATTGTTCTTCATGAAGATCTCGTCCTCTAGCGATACCAGTATCAGACCCATCAGGGCTGTCACCTCCTCGATAGGCCTACCCCAGTTCTCTGTCGAGAAAGTGTAGAGTGTGAGGAACTTGATACCCATGTTCGAACATGCGGTAGTGACTCTTCTTACTGCCTCCACACCTTCCTTGTGGCCTTCGTTTCTGTCCAGTCCGCGTTTCTTTGCCCAACGGCCGTTGCCGTCCATAATGATGGCAATGTGTTCGGGGAGACGGCTCATGTCTACTGTATTATTCATCATATATCGTCATTTTGTTTTGTTTAGTCTTTGTCGTTATGGCAGGTTTTACACTTCGACCATAGGTCGTAGGTCAGCGAGAGTTGCAGCGTGGAGAAGCCGTCGGTGTTCTTGAACATCCCACTGCTCTTGATGCCATAGGGGTCTTTCATACCGTCTAGCTTGTCTGTGCCAGTGAAATGGACCATCCACTCTGCAATGAGGTTCAGTCGGTCACGCAGTTTATACTTCACACCCAGTCCGATGGGCAGTTGCAATGCTACAACCGACTCGGGGGCTTCCGCCAGAGGTGCCTCGGTAGTGACTTTGGGCTTGCCGGAGAAGAGCAGTCCCGCACCGATGGCGATGAAGGGTGTCAGCGGCTTGGCACCCAGATATTCCTTTCCTGTGCCAAAAGGCCAGAAGTTGTATTCATAGCGCACACTGAAATCGGTCAGGCCTGTTGAGAAGTCAAGGGGCATATTGGCCGTCTGTGGATACCAGGTCTTTACGTCTTTCGACGATCCCTTCAGCTTGCCAAGGCTGAGCTGGGCCGACCATGCCATGCGCGGGTTCATTTTATATTTAGCTACGACGGCTGCCATGGGCTGCATACCCTTGAGAATAGAACCGTTGAAGTCTCCCTGATATGCCATCAGTCCCAGTGCACCACCAACCTCCATCAGGTATTCAGGATCGTCCTGTGCCATACACATGGAAGACCTGTGACAGAAGAAAGCCGATTGCAGGCACAACATCGTCACCCACAACCTCATGATCCTTGTCTTGTCTTGTCTTACCATCTGTAGCATCTTATCTCATTGCTATTTCAGACTGCCCATCCACAGCTGTCCTGTCTCATCGAGCAGCCACAGGCGTCCCTTTGCATCGGAAGTCATTGCCATTGGACGTCCTCCGAAGGCCGTGGGCAGTGTGTAGGTTGAATTGTCACGCCAGGAGATGCCCTGGTCACGCGACTCCCATATCACGCCATCGCTGCCCACACAGAGCACGTTGCCATTGAATGTGGCCATCTGCACGTCGTCCATTCTGGGCAGCTGATAGTGGTTGCTGTCGTCGAAGGGGATATATGCCCACTTTCCACCTCCCTCGTAGGGAGCAATTTTTCTCCACACACGCATCGTCTGCACATCGTCCTGCCGGGGCTGTCCCACTAGCAGTACATAGTCGGTGTTGTCAGCAGGAGCATAGTCCCAGCTGACGGCAACGGCATTGCCAGCCATAGGCAGCAGAGAGGTGTCGTCGTCGAGGGTTTCCTCTTGCCAGCTCTCACCTTTGTCGGCAGAAGCCATCAGCAGTCCCTCGCCAGTAATCATATAGCACTCGTTGCTGGCACACCCCACGATGCTGTCAGCCTTGGTCAGCACCACCGAGTCACCCTGTGCCGTCAGTCTTAGCTTCTCTGTGCTGTCGATGGTGAGTGTAGCAGCCTTGCCCCATGCGAAGGTGATTCCCTGGTCGCTGCTGACATTCAGTGTCACACGATAGTCGCGATAGGCAGAGCCATCACTGGCATATACTCTGAACACCCTGGGCTGCGACAGGTCTATCGAGTCGGTAGACGCGTACCACATCAGCGAGTCACTGATCATCGACTGTATAGCCACCAGTCCACTATTCTTTGCGGTGATGGTGCATACCACATGCTTGCAGTCCGTACCCACAGGCAAATTCACCGTGTTGTAGATACGCTGGTTGAGGTGGTCGATAGTCATGGCATAGTTACTGCCTGTCACAGAGCTGGTCACCACCGAGTCGCTGCCCGTGGTGGAGGTGACGTGAGTGTATCGGTTCAGGGTGCCTAGGGTGAACTGGGTGATGGCTGTGTCACTGTAGGCGGTGACGTCGTCATCGTCATTTTTCAGACACGATGCCAGCAATGCGGCACTAGCTAAGAGCACACAGAACCTCAAGGAAAATCTCTTCATTCTGTCTTTGTTTAAACAAATGCGGGTGCAAATTTACCAACATTTCTGCAAATATCATCCATTTTTCTCACATTATTAAGTAAAATAAATCATAATTTGTCTGATTTTAAGTTGTTTTTAGGATTTTATTCGTACCTTTGCACACAGATTATAATAATTCTCACTAAATTTTATCTACAATGAAAAAGCACTTTTTGTTCATGACTGCCATTCTTTTTGGCATTCTCTTCACTTTTGCTAGTTGCAAGGACAGCAAACAGCGTAGTAATAATAATGATGCCAACGAGGAGAAATCCGAGCAGGTAAAGTCGCCAAAGAAGTCGATTACCAAAATCAGCTCACTGGACGACCTGAAAGATGTTGACCTCGACGACATTGATGTCTCTGAACTCGATATGGACGATATCGACTTCGATAAAATTGACCTGGATAACTTGTCGGCCGACGAGGCCAACCTGTTGCTACAGCTTGCCCTTCAGGTTGCAAGCAAGGAGCTGCCCGAGGATCTGGGCGACGGTTCCTCGATGGAATCGTTCGATATCGATGGCGACGATGTCGTATTCACTCTGAAGATGGACGTAGCTGGACAGGGCATCACCATGGAGCAGTTTGCACAGGTCATAGAGATGCCTGAGATGAAGGGACAGATGATACAGGGCATGATGTCTGGTGCTGAGGACGACGATATGGCCCTCTTCTTGCACATGATGGTAGCCGGCAACAAGAATCTGTCCATGAAGTTCGTCGACAAGACATCGGGCAAGGATGCTACACTACGTCTGAAGTGCAGCGAGCTGAAGCAGCTCTTAGAGAAGTAAACCTAATCAAGATCTGAAATAGAATGTCATTAGCACGTATTACAGCTGCAGAGGCTGCAGCAATGATCAAGAATGGCGAGCATATCGCCATGAGTGGTTTCACACCCGCTGGTGTGGCCAAGGCAACAACAAAAGAACTGGCCAAGCTGGCTATTGCCGAGCATGAGGCTGGAAGAGAGTTCAAGGTAGCCATCTTCACAGGGGCTTCCACCGGACAGTCTACCGATGGTGATATGGCTAATGCACAGGCCATCAAGTACCGTGCACCCTACACCACCAACCCCGATTTCCGTAAGCATGTCAATGCAGGGGAGATCCCATACAACGATCTCCATCTCAGCCATATGGCACAGGAGCTGCGCTACGGCTTCTATGGCGATGTGGACTGGGCAATCCTCGAGGTTTGTGACATTGAGGAGGTGGGCAACGAGATCCGCGTTTACCTCACCGCTGCTGGTGGTATCTCTCCTACGGCAGCTCGTCTGGCCAAGAAGGTCATCCTCGAGCTGAATGCCTTCCATAGCCCTAGCGCCAAGTATATACACGACGTCTACGAGCCGCTGGATCCACCTTACCGTAAGCCTATCCCCATCTTCAACGTGGGTGACCGTATCGGCAAGCCTTATGTCAGCATCCCACGCGAGAAGATTGTAGGTGTCGTAGAGTGTAATATTCCCGATGAGGCACGTGCCTTCAAGGATAGCGATCCTGTCACAGACAAGATTGGATATCTCACTGCCGAGTTCCTCGTCTCTGAGCTCCATGCAGGACGCATTCCCAAGGAGTTCCTGCCACTGCAGAGCGGTGTGGGAAGCACGGCCAATGCCATCCTGGGGGCCCTGGGAGCCGACAAGCATGTGCCCGACTTCAATATCTATACCGAGGTCATCCAGAACTCCGTCATCGAGATGATGCTCACAGGACGGGTGAAGGATGCCTCTGCCTGCTCGCTCACCGTCAGCAACGACTGTCTGATGCAGGTCTACGACAATATTGGCTATTTCAAGGACCATCTCACCCTGCGCCAGAGCGAGATCTCCAACCATCCCGCTGTCATCCGTCGCCTTGGCGTCATCGCCATCAATACGGCCATCGAATGCGACCTCTATGGCAATGTGAACTCTACCCATATCAGTGGTACCAAGATGATGAATGGTATTGGTGGATCGGGCGACTTCATCCGCAATGCCTATCTCAGCATCTTCACCTGCCCCTCAACGGCCAAGGGAGGACTCATCTCCAGCATCGTACCCTTCGTCACGCACCAGGATTCTTCCGAGCACGATGTCAACATCATCGTCACAGAACAGGGTGTTGCAGACCTCAGAGGCAAGAGCCCCATGCAGCGTGCAGAGACCATCATCGAGAACTGTGCACATCCCGACTACCGTCCGTTGCTGCGTGAATACCTGAAGCTGGGTACTGGCGGACATACCCGTCACTGCCTTACTGCTGCCTTTGCCATGCACGACACGCTGGCTCGAAAGGGTGACATGCATCTGACTGATTTCTCTGAGTATGTAAAGAAATAAGACGCATCTGACTGATTTTGAGTATGTAAAGAAATAAGACATTAGTCATTATACAAGATAAGGGGGCATGCAGAACAGCATGCCCCTTATCTTTCTTCCTGTCAGATCTCTGTCTGTTCCTCCTTCAGGTAATCCTTGGCTGCATCTATGGCAATGAGCACACCGTCTTCAATGCCGAGAGTGGTTTTATGCGGACGGAAGGTAAGCACCTTGTTTTCGTATGTTCCGAGAAATGTCAACTGACCAATACGGGCATCCATCCACCATACTTTCTTCTGTTCGCCACTGATCTGCCGCAGGTCAATCTTCATGTCCCTGCTTGTATAGTTGTACACCAGCAGATAGTCGTTGCCCCTGGTTGCTGCCAGACGGTCATATCTCGTACCGTTATCGATGACGACATGCTGGTCAGGAATTCGTTCGAAATAAGGTAGGGCAAGCATCAGCCGCTTGAGATATTTCATCTGGTTGAAGCCTGGGTCGTGGAGTGCTGCCGTCCACGGCTTCTGGCAGAAATAGGCTGGCTGATAGCCATTGCGATAGAACTGCATGATGGCGTTATTCCCATAGGTATGGCCACAGCTGCCGGCAAACACACTCCAGTAGGCATAGCGTCTGACGTCGTGTGCTTGCCACAACTCTTCCGCAGGGTCGTGCAGCCCCTTGGGAATACCCTCGTAGATGGGCTCATCATCCAGCACGGGCTTGATGGGACTATAATGCCAGGTGGAATCGACATACATCCAGTTGTCTTCCTCGCTATTTTCTGGTATGGGGTAATGGGTGTCGTTCATACGCTGGCCATAGCGCCTGTGACCGCTCTGGAAGGTATGGAAATCTATCCACGAGGCCTTGCTCCACCACCGTGCCGAGGTATAGCGTCCACGGGGATGGAAGGTCATCAGATGGCGATGGTCTATCGATTTGATGGTAGTAGCTAGCGTCTCCCAAACATCGCTCTTGATATCACCCTGGATATCTCCGCCTATAATCCAGACGATATTCTCACAATCCTTATATCGCTGGGCCAGGAAACGGCCATAGGCCCTGGCTTGTTCCACGTTCATCTTACCTGCCTTGACCAGTCCGCCCCAGATGCACACCATTCCTATATAGATATCGTTTTGTTCTGCCACATCGATGATATAGTCCATGTGGTCCCAATAGGAATAATGGCCAGTGGTGAGCAGCTTACCGTCTCGCGAGTGGGAGGGCGTTCCATAGACGTTGAAGGCAGGTACCGCATTGAGTACCTGTACCTGTACTACGTTATAACCCGCCTGGTGACAGGCAGAAAGATAATAGCTTATCTCCTCACGGTTCAGTCGCTCAGGCATCAGCCAGGCCGTCTCTCCCAGCCAGAAGAAAGGGGCTCCGTCTGCAGTCTGCAGAAAACGCTGGTTGTCGGATACTTTCAGGACTGCCATCGCCTGACTACTGCTGAACCATGCTGACAGCAGGGCTGCCACAAGAAATCTCAATCTGGCTGTTTTCATCTTCTTGCTTTCATTTTTATATTTTGTTGATGTAGCTGCAAACTTACACAAAAATATTGGATTATGCAACAGTCATGATAGAAAAGTAAAGGCCACCCCTCTCTTTTCCGTTGTGGAAGTGACCACCGACACCGTATTTTTAGTAACGTTGTGGTACTTGTGCGGTTTCCTTCTGTCTCCCGGAAAATGTCACGACTATGAGAGAGAGCGTATCTGGAAAGTAGGCACCATATCAGCTGATGTGGTGCCTACTCCTGCTTTCTTCCCTTCTCATGACGTGCAAAAAGATAATGCTTTTTACGGCATCGTGCAGCCTGGTCTCAAAAAGTGGATTATGAATGATTTGATTTCTCACGTTCTTTGGCTTGACGACGGTTCTCAAGATACTTGTGCAGGATCTCCGGAGTGGTCTTCCATCGCTCGTGCATCCACACCCACTGCTCAGGATGCTCACGGATTATCTGTTCAATCACATCGTTATGCTTTTGGGTGTTGTACCTGATGGTCTCTATTTCCGTGTCGCACTGTTCAAGGGGTATTTCCGGAAGGATCTTGAAGGTATAGGTGTCATCGGCATCGTTGCGAATGGTATACATTGGCACAATGGCTGAGCCCGTTGCCATGGCCAGTCGTGTACAACCGATCGGCGTATATGCCTCATGACCAAAGAATTGCAGGAACTCACCACGTATCTTCTTGCTGTCCTGGTCGATCATGATGATTAGGCATTCACCCTTTTTCAGTCGCTCCACAAGGGTCTCATAGCAATGGTCACGAGTAATATTTGCCATCCCTCGCGACTCGCGAAGATTGATCATCAGCTTGTTAAGGGCTGGATTCTTGATGCGGCTGCTCACTCCCATCGTCTTATAGCCGAGCACAGGGGGCATAAATGCTGAGAACTCCCAGCCGGGTGTATGTGTCACCATACACAGGACTCCCTTCCCCTTCTCGTAGGCCCGCTTGAGGTTTTCCTCTCCTTCATAGGTGAAATATCTAGAGAACTGCTCGCGTGTGGTCAGCTTCCAGCATCGCATATAGTCGGTGAGGGTCTTGCCAAACGACACAAACATCCGCTTGCCCAGCTGCTGGTACTCCCCCTCCTGCTGTTCTGGACCGAAGGCTATGGTAAGATGCCTTATAATCCTCCTCCTCACCTTCCCAAGACAATAATAGAAGAATATTGCCAGCACACCATGCCACCACAACAGCAGTTTACGCGGCACGAACTTCGATAGCACAAAAATGGAATGCACGGAATGATAGATAAGAAAATCCCGGACGGGACGGATAACGGTTTTTTTGAATCTACTTGCCATATTTATGATCTCCTCCAGATTACAAGTCCTTCGTTTAGTGTTTGTCTGTGATGTCAATCGTGAGTTGCATAGGTCTTTATGCTGTATAGACGAACATGCAAATTGTCTTTGACAGGGCAAAGGTAAGCATAAAATCTGAAAAAAAGAACGTTTTTGGCGAATTTTTTACCATCATATGGCCATCTGGTATATCATCCGCATCTGAAAGGTGGTCAGGAACCTTCACATTAGAGCCTGGACAAAATAGCCCAGGCTCTTTCGTACACAATATACATTTATGGTCGTATATCGCTTATTTTACGATAATCTTTCGACCGTTGCGTATGTAAAGGCCGCGTCGTCGCTGAGCTGAGAGGATGCATTTGAGGACTGGGAAGCCTCCACACCCTTCCGACGGTACACATTATATATATAAGGGCTCCATCCGACCAGGAATATGGTGGAAAAATCATGCTGAAAAAAGGGGGGCTAGGGTTCAAGTGCCAATGAACATATGTTCGTTGCCCAATGAACATATGTTCGTGGGCCAAGTAACATATGTTCGTGGGCCAAATAACATATGTTCGTTGCCCGATGAACATATGTTCGTTTGACGATGAACATATGTTCGTGAAAATGTGCTTAGGAATTGCCTTGTCGTACAGTCTGTTTTTTGCGTTTTCGGGACTAGAACTCCTAGGCCAGAAATCGTATAGTTTTAAGATGAGGCATACTTCTTGTTGTGTTCCTCTGTAAGATTCATTGCAAGCTATTTTAAACCACCCTACTGACAGGAGTTTACCAAAAATTTTGTTCTAATTCTGAAAAATTTCGACCTGTGCGGTTGAAATCCTTATGAACAATCTGTAATCTCGCAAAACAAGGATAGTGTCATGGCCGGATGGCGCTCCCCTCCCCTGCTCTTAGGGGAAAGGCTACGGGTCGGCGAGCTTGCTCGGGAATGGGGCAGGGGTGGGGTCTGCAGAACTATCTATTACACCTAGCGTTACCACCTAGCGTTACCACCCTCGTTGCGTGTCTCTCGTTGCGGGCCGTCAGACCCCACCCCTATCCCCTCCCCTAAGAGGAGGGGAGGGGAGTGGCTGGCGCGATGTCCGCTCTTGGTGGCTGCGCGATGTCCGCAATTGGTGGGTGGCTGCGCGATGTCCGCTCTTGGTGGCTACGCGATGTCCGCAATTGGTGGGTGGATGTAGTCCGCATGGTCTCAGCCGGATGGCACTCCCCTCCCTTATTGCAGGGGAGGGGTTAGCCGAAGGCGCGGGGTGGGGTCTGCAGAACTATCTAATACACCTAGCCCTACACACCTACATTGCTTGCCATCACCTGTGGAATCCGGAGCTAGACGCCCTCGTTGTGGGCCCGCCAAGCAGATAGGAAGTTAGTCTTGCAGACCCCACCCCTAGCCCCTCCCCTAAGAGGAGGGGAGGGGAAAGGCTACGGGTAGGCGAGCTTGCTCGGGAATGTGGCTACGCGATTTCCTTCACTCGTGGCTAGCGCACGGCTGGCTAAAGCGATATCTGCCAGTGAGCTTCATGCCAATGGTCATGATAAAAGTCTATTTTTTTCATCAAGTATCAATCTTCAACCGCACAGGTCGATATTTTTTCCTAGTGAGGGAAATATTTTTTCCTAGTGAGGGAACCATTTTTTTGTAGTTCGACTATTGTCATTTTCTCGTATTCCAGCAAAATCGTTTTGAGGGATGTTCCGCTGCTCTTGGCAAGGGAGAACAGGTATTGGTGACGAATAGATTGTCGGCAGTTCCTTTGGTGTGCACGAAAAAGGAAAAATAGATTGTTCTAAATAACGAATTTGACAAAATTATCATAAAAAATAGCGTATTCATCGATTTCCTTTTCGTGTATTTGGAATTATTTTGTAATTTTGGCAGAAAAGGCAATCTTTCTTTATTTAAAAGCAGTTCGGGGTATTGAGGAAAATCAGGGTTACGGATAAGAGACGGTTCTCAATTCCACGTTCTGCATCAAATTGCTTTCAAAGAACTCCGACTCAGAGCCACCAGCCGTTTCTATGACCCTTTATCGGTTGCAAAGGTACGAAGAATTTTT
>JAIKWS010000003.1 GCA_024684515.1 Prevotella sp. | reverse complement strand
GGCCTTAGCACCGAACAGACCGACCTACTGTGCATCTGGTTTCGTGCGATGATGGCTCAATGTCTGCAGATGAACACCCTGCATGCCAACGAGACAGTGCCCACGTTGATTGGCGATCAGGGATGTGGCAAGACCACCTTCCTGCGCAGGCTACTGCCTCCACAGTTCAGGGAATACTACCTGGACCACCTCAACCTGTCGAACAAGTTTGACAAGGAGATGGCACTGACCAACAATGTGCTGGTGAACATCGACGAGATCGATTCCATCCCCCACAGTCAGCAACCACTCTTGAAACAGTTGCTGTCCAAGAACAAGGTGAACGGTCGTCCCATCTTCGGAACCGTACAGAAGGACCGTCCTCGCTTCGCATCGTTCGCGGCAACCACCAACAACCGCCATCCTCTGACCGATGCCACGGGCAGTCGTCGTCACATCTGTGTAGAGATTCCTTCCGGCCAACTGATTGACAACAGCGGAGATATCAACTACGACCAGTTGTATGCCCAGGTCGTCTACGAGCTGAAAGTACTGAAAGCCCCTTATTGGTTTAACAACGACCAGGTGAAGCGCATCCAGGAACTGAATCTCGACTATTTGGCAAAGAAAGACCTGACGGCGATGATAGCAGTCTGCTTCCGCAAGCCCACTGACGGTGAGGTGGCCAAGTCCCTGAGCAGCACACAGATGCTGGAGATGATTCAGCAGGAGTATCCTATGATGAAAATCTCCCACAGTGCGTCGGTACAGCTGGGACTAGCCATGAGGCAGCTGGGCTTTGAGCACAAAGATAAGCACAAGGTGGCCTATTATCAGGTGATCCCCCTTCGTGCTGCGTGAAGATACCATTCCCTTGAGAGGTGGGTGTCAGGGTGGGTGTTGGGGGGGTGTTTGCCAAACACCCACCCCCTCTCAAATCCTTTGTACATCGGCGTTTCAGGGGCATCAGGGTGGGTGTTGGGTGTTTTTCGTAGAAACCTTCACAAAAAATACCAAAAAACTGAAAAGTTGGTCTGCTGTTCATATTAGTAGACTGCGAAATGTGTGTCGCAGAAAAACTTGTACCACTTGCCTGAACAGCATTCGAATACATTTTTTTTGAGTAAGGACACTAGAGCTTTGCTCGCCTACCCGCCTTTGTACCGATGCCGACGCTGCCAGCATCATAATGGCCACCAAGAAAAGGATAATACGTTTCTTTCTCCTTGATGTTTTACACGAATTATCACTAATTATCCACAAATTACTCATAAATTACTTCGTTTTGGGCTGAGTTTCATTTTTAATTTGTATCTTTGCAACATAAAACTCAAACAATCATGAATAAAGAAACTGTTGCAACTGAAAGATTCCTTTTAGAGGTGCCTCGTAACGAGGTACGTCTTGCCCGCAGCTTATTACGCAAAATGGGATGGATCATAAGAAAACCGCGTAAGAGCGGCTTACAGCAGGCATTGGAAGACGTAGAAGCCGGACGTGTGTATGAGGCTAAGAGCATAGAGGACTTGATGGCACAGTTGGACGCATGAAATATACGATTCATTACTCCGGACGTTTCAAGAAGTCTTACAAACTCTGTAAACGACGCGGACTGAATATCGCCAACTTTGAGACCGTGTTGCGTCTGTTGGCAGATACGGGAACTCTCCCCGCCAAATACCGTCCCCATATCCTTTCTGGAAAATACGCTGGCATTTGGGAATGTCATATAGAGCCAGACTGGCTGTTGCTTTGGAAGCAAAATGACACAGAGCTGACACTCCTTCTGCTTGACACAGGAACTCATTCCGATGTCTTTTGAATTACGCATCCCGCTCCCTCTCGTGGCCGAGCGGGATGCTTGTTTCTGTATGTCACTTATGCCTGTCATTCTTTTTCCAATGGTTTGTACACATGCGCCTTCGTCAGCAGCGGGTGACCGTCGGCAAAGACGAAGTTTTGGCCGTTCATCTGAAACACCTCCATGTGACGGATGCTTCCAACAAGTGAAAGGTTCCTTCCGTTGAGGTCGGGCACGTGGAAGTAGGGATTCTTGACATACTGACGGTTGCCGTACACATCGTTGCGGTGCTTCAGTAGTTTGGCGTATGCCATGCGTTGCACGTCGGGGTCCTTCTCCGGTGCCGTGATGGGTGTTTTTCGTAGAAACTTCCAAAAAAAATACCAAAACCTGAAAAGTTGGTCTGCTGTTCATATTAGTAGACTGCGAAATGTGTGTCGCAGAAAAACTTGTACCACTTGCCAGAACAGCATTCGAATACATTTTTTTGAGTAAGGACACTAGAGTGAGACAGGGCCATAGGTCGATGCTCGCATAGCCATCCTTCGCTTCAGTCTCCTTTCACTCTCGCTCTAGCTTCCTTCTAGGCTGCTGTTGGAGTATGGCTAGAGCGAGAGTGAAAGGAGAGTGTTGTAAGACTATGCGAACATCGACCTATGGCTCCTTTCGATGAGTTTGCAGGCACAATTCAAGGAGAATTCAGGCGGAATTCAAGTCGAATTCAGGCAGAATTCTCAAAGAGGGTGATGGGAGGAAGTCTTATTGGCACCTTAGCCGTAATCCCACTCATAGTGAGACGTAATCTCTCTTATAGCGAGACGAGACCTTCCATCATTAGACAATTCCCATGAGGAGTATACAGACAAAAATAGAGGTGAACACCTCTGATTAGCGTTCACCTCTGTTCGGATTGCAATAAATAGCGTTTTATTGTGCTGCATTGAGAATTTTCTCAGCCTCCTTAGCGGTATCCTCAGCCTTCTTGCGAGCCTTCTCCACTTCCTTCTGAGCCTTCTCATAGTTCTTCTGGGCCTTGTCAAGTTTTGCCTTGGCCTTCTCTAACTTCTGCTCAGCCTTGGGCACAGCGGCCTTTGCCTTCTCAGCCAGCTGTATCGTCTTCTCCTCTTTAGCCTTTGCCTTCTGGGCTTTCTTCAGCTCCTTGGCTGTCATGCCCTGAGCATCCTGGTCTGTTACCACGGTCTGAGCATTGGCTCCCTGAGCCATCATCAATGATACCGCCATTACGGCACCCATAATAATCGTTTTCTTCATAATCAAATGTATAATTTTTATGTACAAATAGTTTGATGGCGCAAAAGTAATAAAAAAATCTGAATTTGAAAGACAATAATCTTAAAACTTTCACAAACGGAGCATGCGAGTATACATATTGGCAAAAATATGTTCCAAATTGACCATTTCCCTGAACAAACCGAACACAGCACTTCCACTTCCACTCATAGCAGCATAGACAGCTCCTAAGTCATAAAGCTGCTCCTTGATTTGTCCTATGGCAGGATGCTGGGCGAAGACACTATACTCGAAGTCGTTCACCAAGTAGTGACGCCATTGCGCTACAGGCAGCTGCACAGTTTCCATGCAGTTTTTCTCCGCAGCCTTCGGATGGATGAGTGCAAATGCCTCGCGAGTAGACACAGGTATATCTGGTCGTACCACAGCCAGATACCACCCATCGAGACGGAGGTCTATACGCTTCAGCCGTTCACCGATTCCTTCCGCATAGGCAGGAGTATTCAGAATGAAGAAGGGACAGTCGGCACCAAGTTTGGCAGCCCTATCGACTAGTTCCTCTTCCGTCAGTCCCAGACAAAAATGTCTGTTCAGCAGGACAAGCATGGCAGACGCATCGCTACTGCCTCCACCCATACCAGCCTGCGTTGGTATGCCTTTTTGCAAGTGGACATGCAGGCGAGGCAGGTCAGGGAATTCCTGTTTCAGCAAACGATAGGCCCGAACCACCAGATTCTGCTGCTCATCCCCTTCCACCTTGATGCCTGTCACCTTGAGGTCACAATCCACCTCCGACGGGAAATGCTGGTCCATCTCCTGTATCTCCAGCGCATCACAGAGGGGAATAGGATAAAAAACCGTCTGCAAGTCATGATAGCCATCGGGTCTACGAGCCACCACGTTCAGTCCAAGATTTATTTTAGCTTGTGGATAGATAATCATGATGCAAAATTAGAGAAATTTTCCGAGATTACAAACCAGATGAGACAAAAATAAGACAAATTGGACTGAAAATCTAGTCATCAGGGGCCACAAGCAGCTTTTTTCTCTCTTTTTTCACAAGCCTGGCCCACATCTTTTTATTGTCTTTTGGAGATAATCATTTTGTCCTATTTCCTAATTAACAGAGTAACACATTTATTATTTTATGGCTGGCAGTTGCCAGAGGTCAGCTACTTTTATCTCAAAGCGGCAAAAGCTATCAAGGAAAAACAACAGGCCAACAGAAAATGAGAAAAAAATGCGTTTTTCTTTGGTATACACATTTTTTTTCTTAACTTTGCAAAGCATTATCGTTGATTCATAACGACACGACAGAAATTGCAATTGATATTCTTTTTAGGAACAGAAACAAGGGACTGACACCCGATTTGTGCAGAGACGATCGCGAATGCACCCCCAAGCGTAGAGGTGTTCCCCGACTTCTGAGATATTCTTTCAACCAAACAACCAAACATCCAAGGCAAAATGAAGAAAATTAGTTTATTGATGGTAGTTGTGACGATGCTGGCAGCTTGTGGAGGTCAGAAGTCTCCTCAAGCAGGTGGTCACGGAATAGGGATAGACAGCACTCCAGCCGCTCAGATTGACGCTGAGGATACGGATTATGTCCCCCAGCGAGCCGACTATTCCTTTCGTTCGGATGTGCGTACTATCACAGACGATGGCGAAGTGCTTTGGGATACAATCATTGTCTATCTGACTGATGCTAAAGGGCATACGCAGGAACTGTATGGTCAGGCTCAGCCTCTCGACACGCTGCAATGGGACAAAACCAGCATTGGTGAAATCCTGGAGGATGACTGGAACTTTGACGGCATTCCCGACCTTCAGGTGTGTACAGGACCGACGAACGGATTTGGCAACTACACTTACGACGTGTGGCTTTGGAACGATCAAGTTCACAAGTTCGAGGAATTGAAGTACGACTGTGAAATCTACAGTCCGTCGATCGACTCCGATAATAAACGCATCGTCAGCGTCTGGCGTCTTGATGATGATGTGGAAATCATACGATACAAATGGAAGGACGGTAAACTCATCGAGTCTGATCGTGAACAAATCTCAGCCAGCGATCTGGCGGAATAACGCATAACCAAAACGAATCAGGGGGGGGCTTCAACACCCTCCAATCTATCTCATTTTACGGATCTGCAGGTTCCCCTGTGGTCGCCATATCCATCACTTCTGGTATCAGCACATTTTTACGCTATGATTTATCAAAAGGGGTACAAATAGGAAGGGGCTGCAAGAGGAATGGGTACAAAAAGAAAAGAGTACCTTTGACTTTCGTCTTAGGTACCACGATAAAAGGGATCCTTCACAGGCTCCCTTTTAGGTTCACTTGGAAAGTGTGTAATCTTTCAAGTGAGGCTTGAAAACTGCCTGTCTCGCGACAATCAGTCCTCTTTAATTAACCTTAATAATCTAATACCATGAAAAACACGATGCAAAGTTAGCAATTTTTCCGTATCTAATGTACAAATTGCAACCGAAAAGCCGATTATTTATTATTTATTAACACTTTTAGGACAAAAACATGTTCGTTTCTCCTCATTTTTTAGTAACTTTGCATCTCAAATGGAAGGCCATAGACATCCACTCATTTCAGTCATCGACCCGAACACGCTGGCAGCATTAGGGTTGAAGCAACTATTGCAGACTCTTGTGCCTGTGATAGAAATTGACGTCTATGGATCGTTTTCCGAGTTTACCGCAAATCACCCTGAGCAATACGTCCACTATTTCGCTTCGATGAACATAGTATTGGAAAACAGGGATTTCTTCCTGGGCTATCGCCATAAGACCATCGTCATCACCATGTCAAAGGACATGACACAATTGCCGGAGTTCCATTCCGTCTGCGTGAACGTGCCTGAACACGAGTTGGTGCGTTCGCTACTGATGTTGATGCAGCATGCTCATGGCAATGGCAACCATCTGCCCCCAATGCCTCGCAACCAGGAGCAGCCCGTGCTGTCGAATCGCGAAGCTGAGGTGATGGCACTCATTGTAAAAGGCTATATCAACAAGGAGATTGCCGACATGTTGCACATAGGACTAGCCACGGTGATAACCCACCGGAAAAACATCATGGAGAAACTAGGTGTGAAAAGTGTCAGCGCTCTTACTATCTATGCCGTAATGCATGGCTTTGTGGACATCAATCAGATATAGTTCCGGACTATGGCGGCTGACCGTCAATGGCGGAAGCCCCTACAGCCCTTGCCTTTCTCACAACTTGACACTAGAGATATCTACCAAGCCATTGACGATGGCATAGATGGTCAGTCCTGCCGGAGAATGTATCTGCAGCTTTCTGGCAATATTCCTGCGATGGGTGATGACGGTATTGACAGATATACACAGATGGTCGGCAATCTCTTTGTTGGCCATGCCCTGTACCAAAGCCACGATGACATCCTTCTCTCTGTCGCTAAGGGCATCCTGACTTTGTGCCGTCCCATTTTTGAATACCATCTCAGTAATATTGCGAGTGACATCACTCTGCTGTAGCTGACGTTCCAGCCGCCGGATGGCAGGCACAAAGATGCGGTCTTCTACCATGCCGTGCTGCCGCAGCCACTCCTCATTGTCGTAGATATCGTGGAGCGTTGCCGTCAGCTTATTGTTATGTAAGCCGTCACTAGGCAGATACTTAATAATGAGTAGCTTCAGTTCGCGCAGCTTCTTGTCAGCCTGTCCATGCTGACGCGAGAAGGTCTCTATGCTATAGCTGCCATTGCCAGGCTGCCCGTCGAGGAGCCCTTTCACATAGGGGAACAGCACCCGCTGCTCATACTGCATGTGACGTCTTATCTCATGCGCATATTCATCATAGAAACGTAGGATGAGCTGCCCTAGGGAATCGTCCGGATTCAGGCTCTCCTCCAGTTCCCTACGGATGAAGGGTAACTGGAAGTCTAGGAAATAGGCATGACTGGCCTCGAGATAGTGTATCAGCGTAGGAACGGACAACTGTTCATCCTCCTCAGCATCGCTATGCCCATTGATGGTGAAATTGACCACAGCCAGAAACGTATAGGCATCGACGCCATTGTCCTTACAGGTTTCGCTGACTGTCTTGTCTCCAAAACCCAGACTCATGCCAAACGACCCCAGCATCTGCAACAGGTCGTAGTTGTCGCGAATAAGGGAAATCATTTTGTCGTCACCCTCATACATCTTCATTTGTTTCATAACTACTCGATGTTAAGTACTTAAAAACAGATGCAAAATTAACCAATTAAAATGACACGCACAATAGTTTGGATGAAAAATCATCACTTTTAGGTATGTCCGCCATCCCTTTTCCGCAAGAGATAAAGTCCCAGGAAAGTGAGCAGGCCATTGAGCATCAGCAGCTCGTAGCCAAAACGGTAGTCAAGCAGATGCTGGCACAGCTGATCGAGAACGAAGCACAGCAGGGGCGATGCCAGACAGACATAGGGCACCAGCCGGTCACGCACCTGCAGACGGCTATAAATGCCAAAGGCAAAGAGTCCCAGCAGGGGGCCGTAGGTATAGCTGACAATGGTGTAGATGGCGTCGATCAGCGACGATGAATTGACAATACGAATGATCAGTATGCAGGCAACAAAAAGCAAGCACATGACGCTATGTACCCTACGTCTGAGTTGTTCATCCTCGGGCTTGCGACGTATATCCACACAATAGCTGGTGGTGAGGGCTGTAAGTGCTGAGTCTGCACTAGAGAAAGATGCAGACACTATGCCTAGCGTGAACAATACGATGAGCAGCTGAGAATGTACGGCTCCCTGTACGAACATTGGCAGCAACTCGTCGCCACGGGCAGGAAGGGCTACTCCCTGGCGTTCAAAATACTGTGCCAGCAGCACCCCCAGCGCCAGGAACAGCAGGTTGGCAGGGAGGAAACAGACACCATAGGAGCACATGTTCTTCTGTGCCTCACGAAGAGTTCTGCAGGTAAGGTTTTTCTGCATCATGTCCTGGTCGAGTCCTGTCATCACCACCACGATGAAGGCTCCGCTGAGCAGCTGCTTCCAGAAGTTTTGCCGCGACACCCAGTCGTCGAAGACAAAGATGCGGCTGCGTTCGTCTGCTGCTATGGAGGCAACGGCATCAGAAAGCGAAAAGCCCATCTGCCGCATGACTATAAATATAATAATGAGTAAGGCAGAAAACAGGCATAACGTCTGCAACGTGTCTGTAAAGACCAGCGTACGTACACCTCCCCTGCGGGTATAGAGCCAGATGAGCAGCACCAGGGCCACCACCGTGACGGCAAAGGGAATGCCAAGGGCATCCATCACGAACTGCTGGACAATGATGCAGGCGACATAGAATTTCACAGCCGTGCCAATCATCTTCGACAACAAGAAGAAGCCAGCCCCCGTAAGATAGCTCCTCTCCCCCAGCCTATTGCCCAGATAGGCATAGATGCTGGTGAGGTTCATCTTATAGTAAATAGGCAGGAGCACATAGGCCACGGCAAGATAGCCCAATATGAAACCCAGACAAAGCTGCAGATAGCTCATGCCACTGCCCAGCACCATGCCCGGCACGCTGACAAAAGTGACACCCGAGATGCTGGCTCCTATCATGCCAAAGGCTACCAGTCGCCAGGGAGACCGGCGTTCGCCACGGAAGAAAGTGTCGTTGGTGGCCCTGCGAGCTGTTGTCCAGCGACTGATGGCCAGCAGAGCGAGAAAATAGACAAGAATGGTCAGAATCACAATCATGGGTGCAAAGGTAACCAAAAGTTGGGAGTTAGAATCTGCTCGTCAGCAGTTTTTAGCACGGCGAAAACACAAAAAAAGTTAATCATCAAAGATTATCTCCCGTCACGTAACACTAAACTCCCAACTTTTCACTACCTTTGCAACCGGTAATTTATTCACCAACATCAAGACAACATGAACAAACAAAAGAAATTCATCCTTCCGGAGAGCGAGATTCCTACACAGTGGTACAACATTCAGGCTGACATGCCCAACAAGCCACTACCTCCCATTCATCCTGCAACCCACCAGCCTCTGGGTGTTGAGGACCTGGCACATATCTTCCCGCACGAATGCTGTGTTCAGGAGCTCGACCAGGAACATGCATGGATAGACATCCCTGAGGAAGTCCTCGAAAAGTATAAGTTCTATCGTTCCACACCCCTCGTAAGAGCCTATGCCCTGGAAAAGGCACTCGGCACGCCAGCCCATATCTATTTCAAGAACGAGTCGACCAACCCACTAGGCTCGCACAAGATCAACTCTGCCCTACCCCAGTGCTACTATGCCAAGCAGGAAGGCACGACCAATGTTACCACAGAGACTGGTGCAGGCCAGTGGGGCATGGCCCTGTCGTATGCCGCCAAGCTTTACGGTCTGGAATGTGCCGTCTACCAGGTGAAGATAACCCTGCAGCAGAAGCCTTACCGCAGCATCGCCATGCGTACGTTCGGAGCTGCCGTGACAGGCTCTCCCTCTATGTCCACCCGTGCCGGTAAGGATATCATCACCAAAGATCCTACGCACCCAGGATCATTGGGCACCGCTATCTCGGAGGCCGTAGAACTGGCCACCACCACGCCCAACTGCAAATACACGCTGGGGTCGGTGCTCAACCATGTTGCCCTGCACCAGAGCATCATCGGACTGGAGGCAGAGAAACAGATGCAAATGGCGGCTGAATATCCCGACATGGTGATTGCCTGCTTTGGTGGCGGTTCCAACTTCGGAGGCATTGCCTTCCCCTTCATGCGCCACAACCTGAAGGACGGCAAGAAGACGGAGTTTATTGCTGCCGAACCCGAAAGCTGCCCCAAACTGACACGTGGCAAGTTCCAGTACGACTTTGGCGACGAGGCTGGCTATACCCCACTGCTGCCCATGTTCACCCTGGGCCACCAGTTCAAGCCCTCGAACATCCACGCTGGCGGACTTCGCTATCACGGTGCCGGCATGATTGTCTCGCAGCTCATCAAGGATGGCTTGATGCATGGTGTGGATATCCCACAGCTGGAATCGTTTGATGCCGGCATGCTCTTCGCACGCACGGAGGGCATCATACCTGCTCCAGAGAGCTGCCACGCCATTGCCGCTACTATCCGCGAAGCCAACAAGTGCAAGGAAACGGGTGAGGAAAAAGTTATTCTTTTCAACCTCTCGGGCCATGGACTCATTGACCTCCCCTCGTACGACCAGTATATCAATGGCGACCTGACGAACTATTCCGTCACCGACGAGCAGATAGAAGCAAACGTAGCAGAGCTGCAGCAGATCATCAAATAATATTCCAGGAGACAATCCTCTGGATCTATACATTTCCAGGAACCTAACCCATTATCATGAGCGTTAGGTTCCTGTTTTCTATTTTGTCCTGTTAGTATCTTTTCTATATATTTGTTTCGTTCTTACCAACCCTTTAGCAAGCTTCAGTAAGCTACTAATCTCGTTCGATGTCCGCTATTTGTCCGCTCCTTGTCCGCTCCTTGTCCGCTATTTGTCCGCTCCTTGTCCGCTAGCTACCGAACAAATAGCGGACAAATAGCGGACAAGGAGCGGATAAATACCGAACAACGTTCGATGTTACTCGCTCTTTAGGCGCTGGGAGTAGCCTGCCAGATGCCAGTTTACAAGTTGTCTTAGCTGTACCGTCCGCTCATGTGTCTCTGGATTGCGGCTCCGATGTGTTACAAGGAAATTTATATAGGAGGATGAACATCATCGCGGTGGAAGGCACGGAAAGAGTCGTTCCAGTTGAAAAAGTTCAGACACCATATATCAAAAGAATGCAAATAATCAACTAAAACAATGCAAACATGTTAACATTGTTAAATTTAACGGAAATAATTAACTAAAAGTTATACACTTAACAATCTTATTTATAAATTTGCATCGTTAAATCATAAACGATGAAGAAATCAACGATATGGACAATAGCAATAGTGATGGGACTATCGTTCCTCGGACTGCTCTATGTGCAGATTTCCTATATTGAGGAGATGGCCAAGATGAAGCAGGAGCAGATGGACGAGAGCGTCACTCGCAGTCTTTATCAGGCCGCCCACAACCTGGAGGTAAACGAGACCCTTCGCTATTTGGAAAAAGACGTTAACGACGTTGAACGTCGTGCCTACACACAGGACTCAACCATTGTGGACGGCATAGACGGTTCCATTCAACAGCAGCACGAGTTTGCTGTATCTGCCGACGACGGCACCGTCTACTCGGCATTCGAGCTGAAGACCTATGCCATCAAGCCACCTTCCATCCCCAAGGCAGTTATCGTCAAGAGTGACAACTCCAGTCTGGCCGAAGCTACCAAGAGCATGCAGGACATCGTACGCACCAGGTATGTCTATCAGAAGGCATTGCTCGACGAGGTCGTGTACAATATTCTATATACAGCCAGCGACAAGCCCCTGAAGGAGCGTATCAACTTCAAGCTGCTGGACCACGACATCCGTTCCGAGCTTCAGAACAACGGCATCAACCTGGTCTACCACTTCACCGTCTCTACTGCCGACGGACGCGAGGTATACCGCTGTCCTGACTACGAAGACGATGGGTCGGAAAAGACCTATACGCAAACGCTGTTCCGTAACGACCCGGCATCGAAGATGGGTGTGATGCGCGTACACTTCCCCGAGATGAACAAATACATCTACTCCTCGGTACGCTTCATGATACCTGCCGTCATCTTTACGCTCGTACTGCTAGTGACGTTCATCTTCACCATCGTCATCATTTTCCGGCAGAAGCGCTATACCGAAATCAAGAACGACTTCATCAACAATATGACTCACGAACTGAAGACTCCCATCAGCAGCATCTCTCTTGCCGCACAGATGCTGGGTGACGAGACGGTGCCAAAGAGCCCGCAGATGCAAAAGCACCTTGGAGGGGTCATCAACGACGAGTCGAAGCGTCTGCGATTCCTGGTAGAGAAAGTTCTACAGATGTCGATGTTCGACCGTAAGTCGGTATCGTTCAAGAAGAAGGAACTCGACATCAACGAGTTGCTCGAACAGATCTCCAACACCTTCTCGCTACGAGTGGAGCATACGGGAGGAAAGATTTACCTCGAGGTGGAGGCCGTCGACTCGGCCATCTATGTAGATGAGGTGCATTTCCAGAATGCCATCACCAACCTGATGGACAATGCCGTGAAATATCGCAAGCCCGATCAGCCTATCGACATCCACATACGCACATGGAACGAAGGAGAGAAGCTGTGCTTCTCGATTGCTGACAACGGACTGGGCATCAAGCGCGAGAACGTAAAGAAGATTTTTGACAAGTTCTATCGCGTGCATACAGGAAATGTGCATGACGTGAAGGGCTTCGGACTGGGACTGGCCTACGTGAAGAAAATCATCAACCTGCACGAAGGCGACATCAAATGCGAGAGCGAGCTGGGCAAGGGTACCAAGTTCACCATCACGCTGCCCATACTGCAAGAAAGTTAAACAAGAAGAATCAAATAGTTATTAACCCACTAAAAAAAGAATGTTATGGAAGAGAACCTGAAAATCTTATTGTGCGAGGACGACGAGAACCTCGGCATGCTGTTGAGAGAATACCTGGCCGCCAAAGGCTATGAGGCAGAACTCTGTGCAGATGGTGAGGCTGGCTACAAAGCCTTCCTGAAGACCAAGTTCGACATCTGTGTGCTGGACGTGATGATGCCTAAGAAAGACGGTTTCACACTGGCACAGGAAATCCGTGCGGCCAATCCGCTCATACCTATCATCTTCCTCACCGCCAAGACACTCAAGGAGGACATCCTCGAAGGTTTCAAGATTGGTGCCGACGACTATATCACCAAGCCTTTCTCCATGGAAGAGCTCGTATTCCGTATTGAAGCCATCCTGCGCCGCGTACGTGGCAAGAAGAACAAGGAGTCAACCTTCTATCGTATTGGAAAATTCATGTTCGACACTCAGAAGCAGCTGCTGACCATCGACGAGAAGCAGACCAAGCTGACAACAAAGGAGAACGAGCTGCTGGCACTGCTCTGCTCGCATGCCAATGAGATCCTGCAGCGCGACTATGCCCTGAAGACAATATGGATTGACGACAACTATTTCAATGCTCGCTCGATGGACGTTTACATCACCAAGCTGCGCAAGCATCTGAAAGACGATCCGCAAATCGAAATCATCAACATCCACGGCAAGGGCTACAAGCTCATTACACCCGAGGAAGATTAAGTTTTTAGGGGAGTTAGAGCAACTAACTCCCCAAAAATTTGCTCATATCGGAAATTCTCAGTAATTTTGTGGGCGATATGAGAAAGTGGTTTATCAGAATCCTATGGATGCTGCTGGCATTGATTGTCATCATTGCCGGCATTATCTTTTGGGCTATCGCCGAGGGGCGTATAGGTTATATGCCTCCCATTGAGGATATTCAGAATCCTATCGACCGTAGTGCTTCACAAGTGTTTTCTGCCGACGGAAAGCTAATGGGTACCTATAGCCTGAGTCGTGAGAACCGTGTCATGATAACCTATTCTGAACTGCCACAGTCTCTCGTCGATGCCCTGGTGGCTACTGAGGACGCACGCTTCTACGAGCATTCCGGTATAGACTTCATTGCCCTGGGACGTGCCATCATCAAGCGTGGCATCCTGCAGCAGAAAAGTGCCGGCGGCGGCTCTACCATCACGCAGCAGCTGGCAAAGCAGCTCTATAGCGAAGTGGCAAGGAGCTCAATGGAACGACTGCTGCAGAAGCCTATCGAATGGGTGATAGCCGTCAAGCTGGAGCGCAATTACACCAAAGAGGAAATCCTTGTGACATATCTCAACTATTTTGATTTCCTCAACAATGCCGTAGGCATCAAGACGGCAGCAAACACCTATTTCTCCAAAGAGCCATCCGAACTTAGCATCACCGAGTCAGCAACGCTGGTCGGCATGTGCAAGAACCCTTCGTATTTCAACCCCCGCAGGTTCCCAGAGCGATGTGAGGCACGGCGCAACGTCGTATTGAAACAAATGTGCAAGGAGGGATATCTCACCGAGGAGGAAAGAGACAGCTGTATGGATGTGCCACTTTCCGGCGACCTCAAATTCCATATCGCCGACCATCATGAAGGCCAGGCCACCTATTTCCGGGACTTCCTGCGTCGATACATGATGGCCAAAGAGCCCGAATTAAGCAACTATCCCGAATGGAACCGCAACAAGTATGTCTACGACAAGCTGGCATGGGACGAGGATCCGCTATATGGGTGGTGCAACAAGAACAAGAAGAGTGACGGCACCTATTACAATGTGTATACCGACGGTCTGAAAATCTATACCACCATCGACAGCCGCATGCAGAAATATGCCGAGGAGGCCTGCTACGAGCATGTGGTGGGATATCTGCAGCCCGCCTTCAACCAGGGCAACAGGAACCGACGCAATGCACCCTATTCCAACAGACTCTCTGCCAGCGAGGTGCAGCGCATCATACAGCGTAACATACGGCAATGTGAGCGCTACCGGCTGATGAAGGAAGACGGCGCCACTCAACAGCAAATAGACGAGGCGTTCAACACACCCGTCAGGATGTCGGTATTCACCTATCATGGCGAGCGCGACACCACCATGACACCTATCGACTCCATCCTCTACTACAAGTCATTCCTGCGAACGGGATTCTTCAGCATGGAGCCACACAGCGGACATGTGAAAGCCTATGTGGGTGGACTGAACTTCCAGTATTTCGCCTACGATATGGCCACCGATGGACGGCGACAGGTGGGATCTACCATCAAGCCCTTCCTATACTCGCTGGCCATGATGCCATCAGGAGGCAACATGACGCCGTGCACCGAGGTGCCTTGCGAACAGCGTACCTACTACACAGAGGGAGGACAGGCATGGACGCCACGCAACGGCAGTAGGGCACGCGAAGGGCAACTGGTGTCTCTGAAATGGGGACTGCAGACATCCAACAACTGGGTATCGGCATACCTCATCGATATCCTCCGCCCGAAGAACTTCCTTAACTTATTGCGAGACTATGGCTTCCACAATCCCGACATCTTCCCCGGACCGGCACTCTGCCTGGGTCCCTGCGAGAACACGGTTGCCGAGATGGTGAGCGCCTATACGACCTTCGTCAATCACGGCTATCGGTCGGCACCTGTCTATGTGACCAAGATTGTCGACAACGAGGGGAAGGTATACAGTTCCGACCAGCTGGAAAGAGCCGGCAACGAGGTGATAGATGCCGAGACGGCCGAGAAGATGATCACCCTGCTGCGGGGAGTCGTTGACGGCGGCACGGGCGGACGACTACGGTCCAGATACAACATCACGGCACCCCTGGGAGGCAAGACCGGTACCACCAACAGCAACAGCGACGGATGGTTCATGGGCATAGCACCAAAACTGGTGTCAGGATGCTGGGTTGGTGGCGACGACCGCGACATACACTTCGAAAGCATGGCATATGCACAGGGTGCAGCGGCAGCACTACCCATCTTCGCACTCTACATGAAGAAAATATATGCAGACCCCTCGATACCCATCACACAGCAAGACCAATTCGACCTGACTCCAGGCTTCGACCCCTGTCAGGGCGAGGAAGGCATAGGCTATGAATATGATGAAGACGAAGGAGAGGGAGGTGACGTGGATGAGTTTGAAGTAGTCAACGAGCTATGACATCCATCCTAAGTACCAACAATCAAAACTAAAGAATATGAAACATCAGCTCAGAAGTGACGTCTGTACACAAGGACGCCGTATGGCCGGAGCCCGTGCTCTATGGGTAGCCACAGGAATGAAACAACAACAGTTTGGCAAGCCAATTATTGCCATTGTCAACTCGTTCACACAGTTTGTGCCAGGACATACACACCTGCACGAGATAGGACAGATAGTACGCGAGGAGATAGAGAAGATGGGATGCTATGCTGCCGAGTTCAATACCATTGCCATCGACGATGGCATCGCCATGGGCCACGACGGCATGCTCTACTCACTACCCTCGCGCGACATCATCGCTGACAGCGTGGAGTATATGGTCAATGCCCACAAGGCTGACGCCATGATATGCATCTCCAATTGCGACAAGGTGACGCCAGGCATGCTGATGGCAGCCATGCGACTGAACATACCCGCCGTCTTCTGCTCGGGAGGACCCATGGAGGCAGGACGATGGCGCGGTGAGAATGCCGACCTGATTACCGCTATGGTGAAAGGCGCAGACCCATCGGTCAGCGACCAGGACATGCTGGAGATTGAACGCTGTGCCTGTCCGGGATGTGGATCCTGCTCGGGTATGTTCACGGCCAACTCCATGAACTCACTCACCGAAGCCATCGGTCTCTCGCTGCCTGGCAATGGTACCATACTGGCCACTCACGCACAGCGCATAGAACTGTTCAAGAGAGCGGCACGGCAGATTGTCAAGAATGCCTATGCCTACTATCAGGACGGCGACGAGCGCGTGCTGCCACGTAGCATTGCCACACGACAGGCGTTTCTCAATGCCATGACCCTCGACATTGCCATGGGTGGGTCGACCAATACCGTGCTCCACCTGCTAGCAGTAGCACAGGAGGGAGGCGTCAACTTCACCATGAAGGACATCGACCAGCTGTCGCGCCGCGTGCCCTGTCTCTGCAAGCTCGCCCCCAACACCCAGAAGTATTCCGTACAGGAGTGCAACCGCGCCGGCGGCATCCTCGGCATCCTCAACGAACTGAGCAAGGGCGGACTGGTTGACGAAGCTGCCATACGCGTCGACGGCATGACGCTGGGAGAAGCCATCAAGGCCTACGACATAGCTTCCATAGCCCAACAGCCACAAGAGAATCATCCAGCATACATATATTATTGTGCACCCGGCATGCGGTTCTCTACCAAGATGGGGTCGCAGAACGAGCACTATCCGTCGCTGGACTACGATCGTGAGAACGGCTGCATCCGCGACCTCAAGCATGCCTATACCAAGGATGGCGGACTGGCTGTGCTCTTTGGCAATATCGCCCAGGACGGCTGTGTGGTCAAGACTGCCGGCGTGGATGAGAGCCTGTGGCACTTCGAGGGGCCTGCCGTGGTGTTCGATTCGCAGGAAGATGCCTGCGAGGGTATTCTCAGCGGACGGGTGAAGAGTGGCGACTGCGTGGTCATCACGCACGAGGGACCCAAGGGAGGCCCTGGCATGCAGGAGATGCTCTACCCCACGTCCTATATCAAGAGCATGCACCTGGGCAAGGAGTGCGCACTGATTACCGACGGGCGCTTCTCGGGCGGAACAAGCGGTCTCAGCATCGGACATATCTCGCCCGAAGCTGCCAACGGGGGTAATATCGGGAAGATCGTCGATGGCGACATCATCGTTATCGATATCCCCTCGCGTTCCATTTCCGTCAAACTGTCTGACGAAGAGCTCAGTAGCCGTCAGCAGCAGCCACTCAGGCGGAACAGGATTGTGAGCAAGGCACTCAGGGCCTACGCACAGAGCGTGTCAAGCGCAGATAAGGGTGGCATCAGAATAATCGACTAAAAATGTAGCGTGTTGCGTATGGCAAAAGAACTTATCACGGGATCTGAGGCCCTGATGCTAGCATTGAAGGCAGAGGGAGTCAAGACCATTTTCGGATATCCTGGCGGGGCCATCATGCCCGTCTATGATGCACTATATACTTACACACGGGGTAACAAGAAAGCCTTCGAACATATCCTGGTACGACACGAGCAGGGTGCTACCCATGCCGCCGAGGGCTATGCACGCGTCTCCGGACAGGTAGGCGTAGCACTCGTCACCAGCGGTCCTGGTGCCACCAACACCCTTACGGGCGTTGCTGATGCCATGATGGACTCCACACCTATCGTCGTCATTGCCGGACAGGTGCCCATCTCGGCACTTGGCACCGATGGTTTCCAGGAAGTAGATTTAGTGGGTGTGGCTCAGCCTATCTCCAAATGGAGCTATCAGATACGTCATGCCGACGATATCGCATGGGCTGTCAGCAGGGCTTTCTACATTGCACGCAGCGGACGACCAGGACCCGTGGTGCTCGACTTTCCCAAGAACGCACAGACGGAGAAGGTAGCATTCGAACCGCAGCATGTCAACTTCATACGCTCATACGTCGACCGTCCACATCTGGATCCAGAGGCTGTCAGCAAGGCAGCCGAGCTCATCAACCACGCACAGAAGCCGCTGGCACTTGTCGGACAGGGCGTAGAACTGGGCAACGCACAAGAGGAGCTGATTGCCTTTCTTGAGAAAGCCGACATACCCGCAGGGCGCACCATGCTCGGACTGTCGGCATTCCCCAGCACCCACCCGCTCAACGTTGGCATGCTGGGCATGCACGGTAATTTTGCACCCAACCTCAAGGAGCAGGAGTGCGACGTACTCATTGCCATCGGTATGCGATTCAGCGACCGCGTCACGGGCAATCTGAAGACCTATGCCCGACAGGCTAAAGTCATTCACCTAGACATCGACCGTAGCGAGATTGACAAGAACGTGAAGACCGACGTGGCTGTAGTAGCTGACTGCAAGGATTCCCTGCCTGCCATCACTGCCCTGCTTCACAAGGGCAACCACCAGGTGTGGCGCGACTCGTTCCTTCCGCTAGCTACGAAAGAGCAGCAGAAAGTCATCGAGCCCGCCATACACCCCGCCAGTGGTCCTCTGCTCATGGGCGAGGTCGTCAATGCCGTTGCAGAAGCCACCAAAGGCGATGCTGTTCTCGTCACCGATGTAGGCCAGAACCAACTGTTTGCAACACGCTATTTCAAGTATCCCAAGAAGCGTAGCCTATGTACCAGCGGAGGACTGGGCACAATGGGCTATGGCATGCCGGCTGCTATTGGAGCCACCTTCGGGGCACCAGGACGCACCGTGGTATGCTTCTCGGGTGATGGTGGCTTCCAGATGTGCATCGAGGAGCTAGGCACCATCATGGAACAGCAGGCTCCCGTCAAGATGATCCTGCTCAACAACAACTACCTGGGCAACGTACGCCAGTGGCAAGACATGTTCTGGCAGCGGCGCAAGAGCTTCACCAAGATGCTGAACCCCAACTACGAACTCCTTGCCCAGGCATACAACATCCCCTACGAGGCTGTCACGGACCGCACCTTGCTGCAGGCAGCCATCGAAAAGATGCTGGCCACCAGCGGCCCCTATCTGCTGGAGTGTGCTATCCTCGAAGAGGACAATGTGCTACCGATGACACCACCGGGAATGAATGTAGAAGATATGATGTTAGAGATAAACGTATAGAGAGAAAGAGATGGAAGAGAAAAAACTATATACCCTGCTGGTGTATTCAGAGAACATCGCAGGTGTCCTGAATCAGATAACCGCCGTCTTCACACGCCGGCAGGTGAACATCGAGAGTCTCAACGTTTCTGCATCGAGCATCCCCGGTGTACACAAATATACTTTCACCGCATGGAGCGACGAGGACCAGATTGTGAAGATAACACGTCAGATAGAGAAGAAAATCGACGTGGTGAAGGCCAACTATTTCACCGACGACCAGCTGTTCATCCGCGAGACAGGCCTATACAAACTCTCCACCGACATGGTGTTGAGCGAGCCCGAGGTATCAAAGGTCGTACGTCGCTTCGATGCCAGCATCACCGAGGTGAACCCCACCTATGTCATCGTCATGAAAAATGGCAAGACCGATGAGATTATCTCCCTCTACCGTGCCCTTGATGCTTTCGGGTGCGTGCTCCAGTACACCCGTTCCGGTCGCATCGCAGTGACACGTGGCACACAGGAGCAGGTCAGCGAGTTCCTCAAACTGCGTGAGGAGAACCAGTAATCAGCAGCACCCTGTCGTTTTAGAAGATATATTTGATTCAAAACAAGAAGTATATGACAGGGTTGTCAAGGAGCGTATAGCTCTTTTCTATTGAGCGTTTTCGCCAACCATGAGGACCGTACTTTATCACCCAGCATCTATTCTACCTCATGGCAGTTGTTGCCAGCATACGTCAGGCAGTTATTTTCGTCAAGTTTGAATCTATAGACAGCAACCATTCAACAGGGTCTCGTTGAACACATTCAGCGAGATCCTGTTTGGTAAGTTCAGAATCTGATTGTTTTTAGGGGATGGAGGACGTTAAAGATGAAAGGTGAAAGTTTAGAGCGAAGATGTGAAAGGTGAATGTAATCGAGTAGGAGGAAAACGAAGTAGTTTTCTTCCTACTTTCGTTTTCCGACCTCTCACACCACCGTACATGCGGTTCCGCATACGGCGGTTCTTAACACGGATGCAACTTCACGTAATAATCCATTAGGCAAGGGTAGCCTGCACGTTTCAGCTTCTCTGCTTTTGCGACACGGTGCATGAAGCTGTGGGCAACACGGCAATAGCCTTTACGGCTGTTCGCCCATTGCCACGCCTGCCACTTGGCGATGCCGCATTTCTGCAGATTCTTGAAACGTGTGCGTACCCGCTTCCAGCTTTTCCAT
>JAIKWS010000133.1 GCA_024684515.1 Prevotella sp. | reverse complement strand
AATATATTATATTATAATTAATATATAATATATATTATATATTAATTATTTTTTTGTGCCAACTTTTGTCTGGAATCATAAATTTCCCTTTTTCCCTTTTTCCCTTTTTCCCTTTTCCCTTTTTGACATTCAAAAATCAATATGGAAGCAATTGAAAATATTTTACATTTATCGTGAAGTGTTAAAATTCGAGCATGCTCAAAATTTGCAAACCCTAAAAATATTTTGTACCTTTGCATTGTCAATCTGAGGACTGATTTTTTGCGGCCAAACTAGGTAAAAATTTTTTTCTAGTGCACGAGGTAAAAACGACTGGTTAGGAAGCAGGGACAGGCCCGAGAGCGACGAGAGACTAGAGGATTTAGAAAAGCACAGGGAACATAAATTATTTAACAAAAAATTCTTAACAACTATGGCAATCAAAGTGAAGGCTGTTGAACGCCTGATTAAGTTCAATAAGAGCGATGCGGGTACCTACCGCTACGTGATGGCACCTGAGATGTACAGTTCGCTGGCTCAGGACAAGGTGATCAAGGAGGCTGCTCTTCGCAGCGGTGTGAGCAAGGGTGTGATGCAGGCATGCTGGGATGCTGCCGCCAGGATACACGTTGGGGAGCCTGGTGGTGGTCGCTGCAAAGCAGCAACGAACAGAACACCATCCGGTGCCATCGACCCTCGTGGTCGACAAAAATTCTCTAATTCTTTTAGTCGCTTCGCTTTGTAAAAGCGGCAAGCCGATTACTTTTAGTCGAGCATAGCTCTTGGTAAAAGCGAGACAAGCTCGAGCGAAAAAGCGAAAAAGGGGAAAAGGGAAAAGGGGAAATTTGGAAAAGGGCTGTTTCGATATTGTCGACCTTAACGAAGGTGAGGGCATGAATCAAAATGCTTGGCATATTACTGGGAAAGCACATGAATAGAACCATTCATGTTGCATGTTGGGCATACTTTTCGTGGGGAAAGTGAAAAGAATATGAAAAATACTTTTATTTCTCTCACTTTTTTCGTAACTTTGCAACAAAATAGACGAAAACTATCATCAGAATAATGAGAAGAATTGTATTAATTGCGAGCCTGGGCCTGTCGTTAACGATGATGGCACAGAAAGAAGGAGGCATCAGTCAGAAGATGCTCAAGGAGATTCAGAAGGAACAGAAGATGACAGCTAGCGACCGTGCACTGGTCAATGCTATTGCTGCCAATGCCATTGACGAACTGGCTGTCAGTCATGCCAATGCCGGAGCCTTCGACACCCATTTCAGTATCGAGACCAAACGTCAGAGCATCACCGACCAGAAGTCGAGTGGACGATGCTGGATGTTCAGCGGCATGAATGTGCTGCGTGGCGACTACACTCTGCGTACCGACTCGCTGCAGACCAGTTTCTCGCAGGCCTATCTCTTCTTCTGGGATCAGCTGGAGAAAGCCAATCTGATGCTCCAGGGGGTCATTGACACAGGCAGCAAGCCTATCGACGACGAGCGGGTGCAGTTCTTCTTCCGTTCGCCTATTGGAGATGGGGGAACCTTCTGTGGCGTGGCCGATCTTGCCGACAAATACGGAATGGTGCCTAGCGAAGTGATGCCTGAGTCGTTCGCGAGCGACAACACCTCGAAGGCCCGACAGCTCATCTCTTCCAAGTTGCGTGAGTATGGTCTTCAGCTGCGAGAGATGGTGCAGAAAGGGAAGAAGCAGTCGTCGCTCGAGAAAGCAAAGTCGCGCATGCTCAGTCAGATTTATCACATGTTGCAATATACCATCGGCAATCCTCCCGAGAAGTTCTGGTATGCATTCAAGAACAGCAAGGGTGAGGCCATTGGCGAACCGAAGGAATACACCCCACTGTCGTTCTACAGCGAGGTGATGGGGGGCAAGAAGCTCAATGGCTCGTTTATCATGGTAATGAACGACCCCCGTCGCGACTACTACAAGACCTACGAGGTGGAGTACGACCGCCATTCCTACGACGGTCACAACTGGAAATACGTCAACCTGCCGATGGACGACATCGAGCAACTGGCCATCAGCACCCTGAAGGCAGGACACAAGCTCTACAGCTCGTACGATGTGGGCAAGATGCTGGATCGAAAACGTGGATATGCCGATACGGAGAACTTCGACTACGGTGCGCTGTTTGGCACTACATTCCCAATGACAAAGGCTGAGCGTATCAGCACTTTCGACAGCGGTTCCACGCATGCGATGACTCTGACGGCTGTCGATCTCGACAAGAATGGGAAGGCTGTCAAATGGAAGGTCGAGAACTCGTGGGGTGCTGACTGGGGACAGCAGCAAGGATGTCTGATCATGACCGACCGATGGTTCCGTGAGTATATGTTCCGCCTGGTGGTTCCCAACGAATTCGTTTCCCCCAAGGTGATGGAGGCCTATCAGTTGCCCCCTGTTATGGTAATGCCAGAAGATCCACTCTTCTTGCCCGACGAGTGATTTTTGAGGTAATAGCATATAACTTGCCCCCGGCATCTTATGGAAATTGAGCAGTCATAGATTTGGCTGCTCAATTTCATTTAGGCCTTGCACCCGTTAGACTATACTTATGCCGGGCACACAAGAAACCCCAGAACGTCGTTGTCCGATTTTCTGGGGTCACTAATTGTTGACGGTACTCTTACTAACTGCTCACTCATAGAGAGATTACGGCTCACTCATAGAGAGATTACGGCTCACTCATAGAGAGATTACGGCTCACTCATAGAGAGATTACGGCTCACTCATAGAGAGATTACGGCTCACTCATAGTGAGATTACGGCTCGCTGTGAACAGCTATCGTAAGGAGTTTTGAACCTTATTCTTCATTCGTCATAGTCCTCACTCTCGTCGTAGTCCTCATCCGCATCATCGTAGTTTTCATCCGCATCATCATCGTCATCATCGTCATCACGATCTCTTCGACTATTACCCTTGATGGCCTTTCTGGCTCTTCTCTCAGCTTTTTCGGTATCTTTGACCAGTCGTTTGAATTCCCGGTCATTCTTTAGCTTTTTCAAGGCCCTCTCGTATGCTTTCTCTGCTTTCTTGGACTTGATGACTCTCTCCATGGTTTTGTTCAAACGTTTGTCGAGACGTTCATATTCCTTGATGTCCTCTTTAGAGGGCATCGATTCCCAGAAAGCCAGGACGGCTTCGCCATAGTTGTTCATGAAGTCTACCCAGTCGGTGGTCGTCCAACTTTTTCCCTTCTCCTTCGCATCATTGCTCAAGCTCTCTATCTTCCCAAGCTTGCTGCAAGAGGATATGAGAAGGCATAGCGTTGCGATACTGATTCCCAATACGATTCTTTTCATTTCCTTCTGTCTTTGTTTATTTGCTAATAACTACTTTCCTGCCGTTGACCACGTAGATTCCAGAAGGCAGCCTGTCGAGGTCGTCAGCCGTTCCTATCTTCATTCCTCTCATGTCGTAGACCACATCATCGTTGAGGGTAGTGCGGTTGATGGTGGTGATGGCACTTGGTAGCTCGTCAATCTTGAAGCGTACATTATCGAGGTACTTCATGCGACGTGTGAACCAGTCGTCAAGATAGTCCATCTCGTTGTCGAAGTCCAGCTCACGTCCTGCTACGTCGGTATCGTAGCTCCACTTGTCATATTCTCGCTGTGCAGCCCCGCAGGTCTTGAATTCGTTGAGCTGTGTGCGGAAGCGGTTGAGAATGCTCTCTGTGGCCAGTGGTCCCTCGCGCAGATCACGATAGCGTAGGCGAACCTTCATGTTGAAATCGTCGGGATTGTGGTTGCGTAGACGACGGAACAGATTGTAGTCGCCATGCTCGTAGTTGGTAATGAAACGAGAGTAGTCCTGCTCAGGACCCAGGAAGGACTGATGCCAGTAATCGTCGCTCCATCGCTGTCCGCAGGTGGCATCCATATCCCATACACCCAGTGTGACCTTCTCCGAGTCCTGTTTGTCATAGATGGCGAAGAACATGTTCTTTCCGTGGTTGTCGGTAGAGAGAATGGTCTCCATGAGGATGTAATAGTCTATGACGACGGGTATATCGAAATAATCGCCTATGTTTCTTCCGAAATTGGCATTGCTGGCCGAGCACACCAGGTCGACGGCATTGTAGAGTGACGACCAGTCGGTGTTGTACCCCACATCCTCATGGTCGGGGTACTTCACATAGTACTGGTCCCACGACTCACTCCATGCGTCGTACCACATAGGTGATCTGCCGGGATAGACATTGCTGTTGGAGTCATGGCCCATGAACACGGCATAGCTCCAGTCCTTCGACTTGAACAGCTGTCCGTGTACGGTATTCGTCTCCTCGTCATATTTCTTCAGCTTCATCTGCTTGCGGTCCATATTCTCGGTCATGCAGTAGATGCCGCGATACTCGTCGTTGAGAATGAGTTCTACGAACCGTCCACGCGAACCTGTGCGGGCCTTGGATTCCTGCCGGATGTAGTAGGGTGGGGTGGAGTAGTCGTTCCACAGGTCGGTGAGCACACGATTGCGGATGCGGCTCATGTCGACCTGACAGCTCTCCAGGATCCAGGAGTTGTCGTTGCGTAGTCCAAAGAACTTCTTCTCGAGCTTCTCACCATTCTCGTCAAGCAGCTTGACGTGATAGTTGCGCTTGTGCTTGCCGTAGCCATTGGTGATACCGCCTCGCCACTTGGCCTTCATGTTGAGTAGCTGTGGCAATGGCGCATCAGGCTCGTGGACAATGATGCTGCCCTGTGAGTACTCGTTGCTGAATGTTCCGTACATCTTTACTATAGGCAGCGAGGTGAATGTGACATACTTGGCTATGCTGTTCCCATCGGGATCGGTAGCTGTGAACTTGTACTTGCGTCCGCCACTAAGAGCGCTGAAACGGAACTCGCCTCCTGGTTCGATGGTGGCTGCACCAATCTTCAGATTGCCACTTCCCGTACGGGGGGTATAGTTGATGACTGCCGTGTGAGGACTGCCAAAGAGTTCCTGTGGCATTGTGCACAGGTAGAGGTCAAGTGACTGGCAGTATACAATAGCATGTCCGTCTATCGTGATATCCTTCAGCGCTTTGGCCAATGGGTCGGCACCGCCTAGGGTGCTGGCTTTCTTGCGTAGTTCCTCAAGGGCAAAGAAATCGTTGCCTGCCTGAGAGATGAGAAGCTCAATCTCGCTAGACGAGAGATATTCCGACAGCTCCTTTCGTACCTTCTCTTTCTCTCCTTCCATCATCACCTCCTCAGTACCTTGGAAGATCAACATGAGGTTGTCGAAGGCAATCCAGTTGGCATTGGTATCCTCATTGCGCAATCCCAGGTCGATCTCTCCCTCTTCGCTGATGGTGACATTGACAATGAAAGTCTTAGGCCGTTCGGAGTAGGTGCTGCATTCGGCCTGCTGATCGTTGGCAAAGAGGTATACACCTGTGGCAGGAGTGCCGTTCTCGCTGGAATTCCATCCCTGTAGTACGGCAATGACGTCGGCTTGTAGCATATAGTCACCAGCCGGCAGATTGTGTAGCGTCTGCCATATCCTGGCATTTCGCAGCCCGCCCTGATGCTGGCTATGCCAGTGCTCCAGAAATGGCGACTCCACACTAGCCATTGTCTCATCGTTCCAATAGGAACCAAAGCCAGGATCTGTCCAGGGGTCGCCTTCAACCTGCCATCCGTCGGGCGACTCGCAAGTGGCATCCAGCCACGATGTGACATCAAAGCCGTTGCCCGTATCGTTGGCGGCACGTTCAGTAACCTTTTCACCATTCTCGTCCAAGAAGTAGAACTGCTGGTTGGTGCTAGGATTGCCTAAGTTCTCATAAGTTCCCACGCAATAGCTGTCGACACGCACATCCCAGAGCTGTTGATATTGGTCGCCATTCCTCAGTACGTAGTTATTACCGTCCAGAATGATGTACCATAAGGACTTGTTCTCGTCCTTCTCGTCTGTCATGCTGATATAGCGTCGGAGCTGAGGTGAGTCCTGTCTGACACCATCGTAGGTGATATACTGTCCTGTCTTGACATTCTTGATGTAGTATGCGTCTACACTTTTCTGCTCAAACTCCCAGTAGCTCTCGTCGCTCTGGGTGGAAGTGTTCAGGTAGAACAGAGGGGTGTTCTTGCCTGCCGTAGCACCATCGACAACACAGCCTTGCGGGAACTGGTTGCAGACGATATGATAGCGTTTGCCAGCTTCGAGCTTTGGAGAAGCATCGAGGCCGGCAACGTTGATGATAGTAAATAGTAGTATAAGAAGACGTTTCATGACGTTTGCCAGATGTTAATAAGCAAAAAGTGGATATTCCTTCATCTTTGCATTAACACGACTACGCACGCTTGCAATTACCTGCTCGTTCTCTGGATCGTTGAGTACTTCCTCAATGAGCTCAGCAATCAGGATCATTAAGTCTTCCTTGGCGCCACGAGTGGTAATGGCTGGTGTTCCCAGACGGATACCGCTGGTCTGGAATGCGGAACGGGTGTCGAAGGGTACCATGTTCTTGTTGACGGTGATATCTGCAGCCACGAGTGCGTTCTCTGCTACCTTGCCTGTCAGATCGGGATACTTTGAACGAAGGTCCACCAGCATAGAGTGGTTGTCGGTGCCGCCACTAACGATGCTGAAGCCACGTTTGATGAGCTCATCAGCCAGCACTTTGGCATTCTTCTGAACCTGTTTGGCCCACTCCTTGAATTCGGGCTGCAAAGCCTCGCCAAAAGCCACTGCCTTGGCTGCGATGACATGCTCCAGCGGTCCTCCCTGCTGTCCTGGGAAGACGGCCGAGTTGAGCAATGCAGACATCATCTTAATCTCACCCTTTGGTGTCTTCAGTCCCCAGGGATTCTCGAAGTCCTTACCCATCAGGATGATACCGCCACGAGGACCACGCAGGGTCTTATGAGTGGTAGAGGTGACGATGTGTGCATATTTCACGGGATTGTCGAGCAGTCCGGCTGCGATGAGTCCTGCGGGGTGTGCCATATCAATCATCAGTAAAGCTCCCACTTTGTCAGCAATCTCACGCATGCGCTTGTAGTCCCATTCACGGCTATAGGCAGAGCCGCCACCAATAATCAGCTTGGGCTTATGCTCCTGGGCTAGCTGTTCCATCTCGTCATAGTCTACACGTCCGGTCTCTTTCGATAGATTGTAGCCTACGGGCTTGTAGAGAATGCCACTGGTGTTGACCAGCGAACCGTGTGAGAGGTGTCCACCATGAGCCAGGTTCAGGCCCATGAAGGTGTCGCCTGGCTGGAGTACGGCAAGTAGTACGGCAGCATTTGCCTGTGCACCGGAGTGTGGCTGCACATTGGCATATTCGGCATCAAAGAGCTTGCAAACTCGCTCTATGGCCAGTCGCTCTACCTCATCGACTACCTGGCAGCCACCATAGTAGCGCTTGCCAGGATACCCTTCGGCATACTTGTTGGTTAGCCACGATCCCATGGCCTGCATCACTTGATCGCTAACAAAGTTCTCGCTGGCAATCAGTTCAATACCTTTCAACTGGCGCTGATGTTCGCGCTCAATCATCTCAAAGATGGCGTTGTCTCTTTTCATTGTTGTTGTTCTATATTTGTTCGGTAATTTTTTTCAGATGGGTTGCAAAGGTACGAAAAAAAAAAGAAAATAGCAAGAAAACGGCCTTTTTTCCTGCTATTTCCTTATATGATTGACGAAATGTCTTTCGAATCCTCTGAAATGGGATAGAAAAAGACCTTCTATCCGTTCTGTTTCAGTTGCTCGATGAGCTGGCTCAGTTCCAGCATCTTCGATGGGATGTTGATCTGTTGCGGACAATGCTTGTCGTGAATGCATCGTCCACATTGTATACAATGATCTGGCTGACGGTCGCGGGGCACATGCCGGTCGAGACTAATGAGATATCGACGACGTTTCTCCCTGTAGTCGGGGTCTGCTTGGGAAGGATTCTCTGCCGTGGGGTCAGGCAGGAAACCCTCTGTCTTCAGTTTGTTGTAGTGGGTAAAGATGGTCGGGATGTCAATGCCGTAGGGACAGGGCATGCAGTACTGACAGGCATTGCAGGGTATTAGGTCTTCCTCCATCATCTGGTGGGCAATCTTCGTGTCGAGAAGTTCTTGCTCTTCTTTTGTGAGTGGTTCTAATGGACAGTAGCTGAGGAGATTATCTTTCAGGTGCTCCATATATGTCATGCCACTAAGCACGGTAAGCACACCCTCGGGAGTGCCGGCATAGCGGAATGCCCATGAGGCAATGCTCTTCTCTGGCTGACGTTGTTTTAGCTCGTTGACGACATACTGCGGCACTTTGGCTAGTCGCCCACCCAGTAATGGCTCCATGATGACGGCAGGAATGCCACGTTTCTGCAGTTCGCCATATAGATAGCTGGCATCGGTGTTGCGGTCGTTGATCTCATTGGCATACTGCCAGTCAAGCCAGTTCAGTTCTATCTGCACGAAGTCCCAGTGGTATTTGTCGTGTTCGGAGAGCAGATAGTCAAACACGCTGACGTCACCATGATAGCTGAAGCCTAGGTTGCGGATACGTCCTGCTTTTCTTTCTTCCACAAGATAGTCCAGGAGCCCATTGTCGAGAAATCGTTGGTGGAGGTTCTCCATGCCACCGCCACCTATGCTGTGCAAAAGATAATAGTCGATATAGTCAACCTGCAACTCTTTCATTGAGTCGTGGTACATCTTGATACTGGCATCAAGCGGCCAGAAGGATGGGTCGAAGTTCGACATCTTTGTAGCCACAAAATACTTGTTGCGTGGATGGCGGCTAAGTGCTATACCCGTACAGCGTTCTGATAGTCCCCTACAGTAGACGGGTGACGTGTCGAAATAGTTCAGCCCGTGTTCTATGGCATAGTCAACTTGACGATTGATCATCTCCTGATCAAACTCTTCTGTACCCTCTATCATGGGCAGTCGCATCATGCCATAGCCCAGTATGCTCACCTTGTCCCCACTGTTGGTACAGGTGCGATAGGTCATCTTGCCTACGGGCGGTTCCACCTGGTTCTTGTATTCATCTGCTGCATTGTCTGTATTTTTCTTTCCTGCACAGGCTGCTATGGTTGCAGCTCCTCCAATGCCCAGCATTTTGAGGAATGAACGGCGTGATATGTTGTTGATATTCTGTTTCATAGCTTAAATGTGTTTATGTGTTTCATGACCTTCTACATGGATAGCCGACAAGGGACGTACGGGACATACATATTCGCAGGCTCCACAGCCAATACATTGTGCCTCGTTGATGGCAGGCACCGACGGTGAGAGGTCGTCATTCGGATCGCTGGGTACCATCTCGATGGCTCCTGTAGGACAGTGGCGGGCACAGTTACCACACTCGTCCGTTCCCTGGGCAGAGATACATTCTTTGGCTACTACGATGGCATGACCAATCTGAATGCTTGATTTCTCTTCTAGGTCTATGGGCTTGATTGCTCCTGCCGGACACACTTCCGAACAACGGTTGCATTCTGGACGGCAATAGCCACGGTCGTATTCCATGACAGGCTGCATCAGACTCATCATATCGGTAGAAGGACGCAACACGTCGTTGGGGCATTCCGATACACAGAGCTGGCATCCCGTACATCTGCGAGCCATATTCTGGGCAGACAGCGAACCGGGAGGGGTGATGGGTGTGAGTCGCTTGGGACTCTGTTTTGCCTGAATAAGGGCCAGTCCGCCATCCACTTTCTTGTCTTGCGCTATTACGGCAGAAGTTGCTAGTGCCGTAGCGAGCAGGAACGATCTGCGTGACGACTTTCCCTCTTTGTCTTCCTTGGACGTATTGCCAGTCTGTGGAGTGTGTGACGAGGCTTTGGTTATAGGGGCATATTTAAGCGCACCAAACTTACAACTGCTGATGCAGTCGCCACAGACCACGCATCGGGAAGCGTCTACATGATGTGTCTTGAAATCAATGCACGAGGCTTTGCAATTCTTGCTGCATAGAGAGCAACTCTTGCACTTGTCTGCATCAAACTGGATGCGGAACCATGAGAAGCGGGAGATGAATGAGAGTAGAGTGCCCACGGGACAGATGGTGTTGCAATAGGTGCGACCTCCTCTCCAGGCAAGCACGACAAGCAGTACTAAGGTGACGATGGCAATAATCAGAACGGGTAGTGACTTCAGCCATACATCCACGCTATAGAATGCATAGCTGTCTGCACGTTCTGCAATACTGGCCAGCACATTGTTGCCTAGTTTCCACAACGGCTGGAAGATAAAAGTCATGATGCGTCCGAAGGCACTATAGGGTGCCAGCAATTGCACGATGCTTCCTATTCCTGCCAGGAAGGCAACGATCATCACCATTAGCATGCCATAGCGTAGCCAGCGCACTTCGGGTGAATAGGAATAACGGTTCTTCTTTGACTTCTTACCCAACCATCCGAAGATGTCTTGCATGATGCCTAAAGGGCAGATGACTGAACAGTAGATGCGTCCAAATACAAGTGTAAGGACTACCAGCAGGACGATGACCACAACATTCAGAGCCAGGATGGCTTCTATTGCTTGTGTCTTTGCCATCCATCCCAGCCAATGGTGTGCTGTGCCCGTGAAGTCGAGGAACAGCAGTGTGAGGCCAATCAAGAAGATTGTGGCCAGTGTAATACGGATTTTTCTTAACATAACATCTTTAATTTATTTTTGTGTTGACTCTGTTTTCTTGGAGGGTACCAGTAGGATGCTGGCTTCATAGAGTAGCCAGATGGGTAGGCTAACCACTATTAGCGTGAAGATATCTGTGGTTGGCGTGATAATGGCAGCTACCATGAGTATGACTATGATGGCATGACGGCGGTAGTGACGCATCAGCGTATTGTTGATCATTCCCAGTTTGCCTAACAGCGCACACACCACGGGCAGTTCGAATACAACTCCTATGACCAGGCACATCGGTATCAGCGTGTCGATATACGACTGAAGGGTTAGCATGTTGTCTATGTCTGTGCTCACCTGGTAGGTTCCCAGAAAACGTACGGTCAGCGGGAAAATGATGAAATAGCAGACCAGGGTGCCCAGTATAAACATCAGGTACGATGTTCCTACGATCCAGTAGGCAGCACGGCGTTCGTTGCGGTAAAGTGCT
This sequence comes from Prevotella sp., assembly GCA_024684515.1. Lineage (GTDB taxonomy): Bacteria > Bacteroidota > Bacteroidia > Bacteroidales > Bacteroidaceae > Prevotella. The sequence continues at coordinate 7,962 of JAIKWS010000133.1, read as the reverse complement.
GGAGAGACAAAACTGAAGAGCTGATACAGGATGTAGGGTGACGCTAATAGCAGGCCTGTATAGGCAGCCGTACGCATATGAATCATAAACTGCTCGGTAAGTCCGGTGTTGATAAGATGAATACGGAAGGCCTCCGTTCCCATCAGCCGGAAGGTGATAAAGTCGCTCGAGGTGGGAGCGAGCACCACGTCGAAGAGCCAGTCCTTCATGCAAAAGGCAACTACTGCAAATGCCACTACCACGACCAGCGATCGGATGATGGTCCATCGCAGCACGTCAAGATGCCCCCAGAAGGATAGTGGCTGGTCACTCATTCCGATTTCTTTTCTTCATCGACCGACTTCACCTCGTTGTCTACTTCCTTCATGCCGTCCTTGAAACTCTTGACTCCCTTGCCAAGACCTTTCATCAGCTCGGGTATCTTAGCACCTCCGAAAAGAAGTAGTACTACCAGGGCGATAAGCAGGATCTCCTGTCCTCCAAGCCCAAAGAGAAGTATTGTCTTTAGTTCAATCATAATTATTAGGTATGTCTAGTAAATAAAACGATGCAAAATTACACTTTTTTGGGCGAAAATGCAAATTTGAAAGCATTTTTGTGTACCTTTGCACAAAAATAGTAAGAATATGGGATTTTGGAAAACGTTCTTCGGGGGAGAAAGTGACCCTGAGGAAGACAAGAGGAATGCCGATGAGCGTAACTTCGACCTGCTGAAGTATGATGGGGTGAAGGCCATGCGTTTCGGTCAGTTTGATTATGCCGTGAAGTGCTTTCAGAAAGCATTGGAGACAAAAGACGACCCTGAGGTGCACGACTACCTCTCCAGGGCTTATATTCGTCTGGGTATGATGGACGATGCCCTGCAAGAGCTCAAGGTGGTCATTTCCAGCGAACCTGACAATGTGAACCTGATGATGCAGGCGGCCAGCGTGGCTTATATCAAAGAGGATTATGAACAGATGGTTGCTATCTGTGAGCAGGCATTGGAAGTAGAGCCCGACAGCGCATTAGTGCATCTGTTCTATGCAAAGGCTGAATTGGGACAGCAACATCTGATCGAGGCCATTGCCAGATTGTCGAAGACCATTGCTCTGGATCAAGACGTGGCAGAGGCTAGACTGCTGAGAGGACAGACATTGATGAGGATGGGTGATATAAAAGGAGCTGAGGAGGACATGCAATGGCTGATGGCGAATGCTGAAGACCAGGAAGAGGTGCTGTTGCTACATGCTCGACTTGCTGAGGCACAGGGGTTGCACGACGAGGCTATAGCACGCTATTCCAAGGTCATAGATGTGAACCCCTTCCAGATTGATGCTTTCAGAGAGAGAGGACGCATTCGTTATGAACAAGGCGACAAGCAGGGTGCTGAGGAGGACATGCAGAAACTGCTGGAGCTCAATCCTCAGGAGATGGCTGATGTCAGTGGCGATTATGCTGCAGAGGGTATCGAGCACAAGGTGAAACAGGCTTATTCGAATCTTAACCCCTTTGGAATATGAGAATGAATACTGGCTTTGGCCGTGAGGGCGACTATCAGCATCTCACGGTTGGAGAAGAGGCTCCTTTGCTGGAGTGGCTGTTGAGAAACCTCAATGAGAGTCGTTCTAAGGTCAAGGCAACATTACAGGGAAGGGGGATCAAGGTGAATGGAAAGACCATCACGCAGTTTGACTTCCTGCTTAAGCCGGGGATGAAAGTGGCTGTTAGCAAGACAAAACGCAACCAGCAGTCGTTCAAGAGCCGTTATGTGAAGATTGTATATGAAGACAAGTGGCTCATTGTTATAGAGAAAAACGTGGGCATTTTGTCTATGGCAGCTGGGCATGCCTCACTCAATGTGAAGAGTGTACTTGACGACTATTTCAGAAAATCGCGCCAGAAATGTACGGCTCATGTGGTGCACAGACTCGATAGGGATACTAGTGGCCTGATGGTTTATGCAAAGGATATTGACACAGAGCAGATACTGGAGCATAACTGGCATCAGCTGGTCTACGATCGCCGCTATGTGGCTGTGGTTAGTGGCGAGATGGAGCAGGATGATGGTACTATCGAGAACTGGCTTACAGACAACAAGGCCTATGTCACTTATTCCTCTCCTGTCGACAATGGGGGCAAGCTGGCCATTACTCATTTCCATGTGCTAGACCGTACCACGGAACATTCGCTGGTGGAATTCAGACTGGAGACGGGACGCAAGAACCAGATCAGGGTACATGCGGCAGACATGGGGCATCCCGTTTGCGGTGATACCAAATATGGCAATGGCAATGACCCGCTGCATAGGCTTTGTTTGCATGCATGGCTGTTATGCTTTAACCATCCCATCACCAACGAACCTATGGAGTTTGAGACACCTATTCCTACTCCATTCAGGCAATTATTTCATTTCAAGAAACAATGAGCGAGACAGGATTCTATATCTTTGCATTGGTTGCTGTGATCATAGCAGCTTTTATTCTGAAAAACGTGGTCACCTGCCTCATGCGTACGGTGGTTGTTGTCGTCCTGCTAGTTATTCTGGCAGGTGTCTACTATTTCTTTGTGGGACAATACGATCCAGAGCTGCACGATGCGGTGGAGAATGCGATGGAGCGCTATCGTGAGCATTCCTCCGAGAAGTAGTGCTCAAACTGCTCTCTCAATGCTGCATTATCATCTATGATGTTGCGCAGTTCCTTTAGTTTCTCCTCGTTGGGGGAGCCTGGTATCCAAAGTTTGATGTATCCACGGGCACTGTATTTCTGATGCATGTGCTCCCTGAAGCGAAGCCATTGATGTTCCTTGTCCAGCTCCGGATAGTTGCTTATTCCATATTGTACGGCTCTTCGGAATACTACTTCTGGCTGGATGTCCCTGTCTGCTTCTGCTATGATCTTTCCATAGATACTCCTGGGAGCTCGCGATGCTGATGCTCGGTGGTCTTCAATGGCTTCTTTCATGATCTTTAGCTTTTCTTCAGAAAACCAGCGCTTTAACCTTGCGTCCTGAATTAATATCTTTCCTCCCGTGATGTGGTGAATGGCCCGTGGTCCAGACATGCCGATGTCGTGGTAGGCGGCAATGGCATATACCATGTCTATATCGGCACCGGTGCGGGAAGCCAGTTGTAGGGAATTGCGTATCACCCGGGTGACGTGAAATAGATTGTGGGCACTATCGAAGTCTGCATATCTGGGCAATATCTGAGTCTCTATAAACTCAACGAGGTCGAGGCTGGGGCATGTCTTCATGTTGGATAGTAGCTTGTAAAATGTGAGGTTTCTTGGAGAAAGTTTGCAAATATAACAATTATTTTCTACTTTTGCAAGTGTTTTCTAAAAAAAGTGTACGATGGACGTGAAGAAAGATTCTCTTAGGGCCTGGATACTGGCTGCCAGACCGAAGACACTCTCAGGAGCTGCTGTGCCGGTGATGATAGGTTTGGCGTTGGCTTGGTCGGATGCCAGCCGTTACTATATGCCTGATACTTTCAGCTGGGTGGCTGCTATCCTTTGCCTGCTTTTTGCCTTTATCATGCAGATAGATGCCAATCTTATTAACGACTTCATCGACTACGCCAAAGGAACTGATGATCGCGAGACTCGTCTCGGGCCTGAACGTGCATGTGCACAGGGATGGGTGAGCATCGACAAGATGAAGAAGGCTATAGCGATGACTACCTGTATGGCATGCCTTGTTGGGTTGCCGCTCGTTTTCTACGGAGGACTTGAGATGGTCATTGTCGGGGGACTGTGTGTACTATTCTGCTTCCTTTATACTACACATCTTTCTTATATGGGGCTTGGCGATCTGCTGGTGCTGGTATTCTTTGGTCTTGTACCTGTCTGCATCACGTATTATGTGCAGTTGCACACCGTCACATGGCAGGTGCTGTTGGCATCCCTAGCCTGTGGCTTGGTGATAGATGGGCTATTGCTTGTGAACAATTTCCGTGATCGGGATACGGACAGGAGGGTAGGCAAACGTACGCTTGTGGTCTACATCGGGGCGAGGGCTGCATGGTGGCTTTATCTGGGCGTGGGTTTGGTTTCCTGTCTTATGGGTTTGGTGTTCTGCTTCTATGGGCATCCTTTTGCCTTTGTATTGCCATTCATCTATCTGGTTCTCCATTTGTTCACGGCTCTGAAGATGAGGCAGATTTGGCAGGGTAGGGGGCTGAATGTCTGTCTAGGCGAAACAGCCCGTAACATTTTCATGTACGGGCTGTTGGTATCTGTTGGCATCCTGATAGCTTGACAGCCCCAGGGACTCATGGGCGCCAAGACTCGCCTTAATAGCTCCTGGCAATAATCACTCGTGCCTTTGAGGGCTTGCCGCTGACCATGTCAATACCGGGTGTTTGTTCCACTCCGAAGGGCACGCAACGGATGGTAGCCTGAGTCTCTTCCTTGATTTGTGCCTCAGTCTCTGCGGTACCGTCCCAATGGCAGAGGAAGAAACCACCGTCCTTCACCCGCTCCTTGAATTCTTCGTAGTTGTCGCATTCGTAAATGTGGGCGTCACGATAGGCCCTGGCCTTCTCGAAGATGTTCTTCTGGATGTCTTCCAAAAGCTGTTCCACGTGTTCTACGATACCTTCTAGAGGCAGCGTCTCCTTCTCCAGAGTGTCTCTTCTCATTAGCTCAATGGTACCGTTCTCCAGGTCGCGGGCTCCGAGAACTAGTCTGACGGGCACACCTTTCAGCTCATAGTCAGCAAACTTAAAGCCCGGACGCTTGTTATCGGCATCATCAAACTTCACGCTGATGCCTTTCTTTCTCAGTCCTTCCATGATGGGAGCCACCTCACGGTTTACAATCTCCATCTGCTCTGGCTTGCTGGCAATGGGAATAATCACCACCTGGATAGGAGCCAGACGTGGAGGCAGCACCAGACCGTTGTCGTCAGAGTGGGTCATGATGAGGGCGCCAATCAGACGTGTGGAAACGCCCCAGCTGGTGGCCCATACATATTCCGGCTTGTTCTCCTTGTTCAGGTAGGTCACGTCAAAGGCTTTGGCGAAGTTCTGGCCTAGGAAGTGTGAAGTGCCGCTCTGCAAGGCCTTGCCATCCTGCATCATAGCTTCGATTGTGTAAGTGTCGAGGGCTCCTGCGAAACGCTCGGTCTCGCTCTTCACACCCTGTACGACGGGCACGGCCATCCATTCCTCTGCAAACTGGGCATATACCTTCAGCATCTTCTGAGCCTCTTCTTCCGCTTCCTTGCGGGTGGCATGAGCCGTGTGGCCTTCCTGCCATAGGAACTCGCTGGTGCGCAGAAAGGGACGGGTACGCATCTCCCATCTCATCACGTTGCACCATTGATTGCACATCAGGGGCAGGTCACGCCACGAGTGAATCCAGTTCTTGTAGGTGTTCCAGATAATGGTCTCTGAGGTGGGACGGATGATGAGTTCCTCTTCCAGCTTCGCACTAGGGTCTACCTCTACGCCACTTTTGTCGCTGTTGGCTCTCAGCCTGTAATGTGTCACCACGGCACACTCCTTGGCAAAACCCTCGACGTGCTCAGCCTCCCTCGAGAGGAACGACTTTGGGATGAGTAGGGGGAAGTAGGCATTCTGGGCACCTGTCTCCTTGAACATCCGGTCAAGCTCGTGCTGCATCTTTTCCCAGATGGCATAGCCATAGGGCTTGATAACCATACATCCACGTACCGCTGACTGTTCAGCCAGGTCTGCTTTTACTACAAGGTCGTTGTACCACTGGCTGTAGTTTTCTGATCTCTTTGTCAGATCTTTTAATTCTTTTGCCATGATTATTTACTAATATGAGTTTAAATTGGGTGCAAAGGTACGAATAAGCGAGTAGAAAACCAAATTTTCTTCGTAATTTTCTTTTGGGGGAGATGCTCTGTCGGGCAAGCTCGGTGTCATTGCTACTTTATGGCGTCGTGTTCTGTCTGTTCCTTTTTTCGGTTAAAATGTCTGTATCGTTACCAAATTAAATATGTATAGAGTAGCAAGAAATTATAAATTGAGGGGCTCCATTGCATAAAATATGTTAAATGGAGGGAAATAACTCTTCTGTGCTGCAAAAAAAACGACAACTTTTCATTATCTTTGCAGCGTGAATTCAACTGTTTAACAATTTAATAAAATGAATTAATTATGAAGAAAATGAAAGCTTTTGTCCTCACGCTCTGCGCATGCATCGTGATGATGGGTTGTAACAACCTCGGTAAAGGTACTGCCATTGGAGCAGTAGGTGGTGCACTTTTGGGCGGCATCGTGGGTAAGGTAGCTGGTAACACGGCTGTTGGCGCAGCTATTGGTACAGCTGTTGGTGCAGGTGCTGGCGCACTCATCGGTAAGCACATGGATAAGGTAAAGGCTCAGGCCCAGGCCGTCGAGAATGCACAGGTGCAGTCTGTTACTGATGCCAATGGCTTGCAGGCTGTGCAGGTGACTTTCGACTCGGGTATCCTGTTCACCTCTGGTAGCTCTACTCTTAGCGCTACTGCCAAGAACTCACTCAGCCAGTTCGCTAGCAGCGTTCTCATCCCCAACCGCGACTGTGACGTAGCCGTTCAGGGCTATACGGATAACCAGGGATGGAGAAACTCTACTGCTGCGCAGAGCCAGCAGAAGAATCTCACCCTCTCTCAGCAGCGTGCCCAGGCTGTGACGAACTATCTACAGTCTGTTGGCGTTAGCGCTTCGCAGATTCGCAGCACCACAGGTTATGGTGAGGCTAATCCTGTTGCTGACAACTCGACAGCTGCCGGTAAGGCTCAGAACCGTCGTGTTGAGGTTCTCCTCTATGCTTCTCAGGCCATGATCAACGCTGCCGAGGCTGGTACTCTGCAGTAATAGTTTTGTCATGCTGATTCATTCCCTCTGGTGAAAACTAGAGGGATTTTTTTTCGTTTTGAGAATACTATCAATACCCCTCTTATTCGTACTTTTGCTCTATCTCCTTTTCTCCCTCTCACGACACTTTGCCAATCCCTCCCATGTCAATGCCATCTTGGTGATTTCTGCTTTCTTCTCCTCAATTTCCTTTTCAATAGCCATTAGCTCCGCCTAGAGAGCAACCAACATCGTTCGAGATTAGTTGCTTACTGAGACCTGCTAAAGGGTTGCTAAGAACGAAACAAATATCTAGCCTCCTATATTACAAACATGTAAATCCTCTTTTTGCTGGGGAGCGTGAGAGCTCTCGTGGTGAATTGAATAATACATAGGGTCTCGGATAAAAAAGTCTCCCATCATCTTTCTTTGAGAATTCTGCCTAAATTCGACTCGGATTCTGCCTAAATTCTCCTTGAATTGTGCCTGCAAACTCATCGAAAGGAACCATAGGTCGATGCTCTCATAGTCTTCCTTCACTTCTGTCTCCTTTCACTCTCGCTCCGATGCCCTGCAGTGCATCAGAGCCTTTGGTCAGTGGCTAGTTCATGTCGCCGTTCTCACCGGGTTCGCCGGGGTCGCTGCCACCGCTGTTGTCACCAGTGTTGGTGCCGCTGGTGCCAGTGCCGCTGCCACTGTTGTCACCAGTGCCGCTGGTGCTGCCGTTCTCAGGGTCTTCGACGGTTCCCTCGTCAGCGGAGGTGACACGCTTCACTTCCTCACCATTGCGGTCGTAGCAGGTAATCTGAATACTGGTGTTCGCCAGCTCGTCCTTCAGATCCACGTCAGGGGTGAAGATGATGCGTCGGCTGGTGATGAGCGATGATCGCACGTCGTTGACGCTTGCCACCGACTTGGCGCGCAGGCCGAAGCGCATGGTTCCCAGACCGGGCAGGGCTACGGAGTGTCCCTCGGTGGCCCATGCCTTGATCACCTCGCCGGCTGCATCCCAGCAAGCCTGCATCACTCCCTTGCTCACGCCGCTGCGCAGGGCAGCCTCCTTGATCACCTTGTCCTGAGTCAGAGCGGTGTAGAGCTCTGGCATCATCACGTAACGATACGAACCAGCATACTTGCCGATGTTCTGATACTGTTCCTTAGCTTTTACT
>JAIKWS010000115.1 GCA_024684515.1 Prevotella sp. | reverse complement strand
TCGATATGGAGGGCGCATCCCCGGAAGGGGAAGGAGTCCGGTTCTTATGGTTCTTGTGTGTGGATGTCAAACCCCATTCAGGTGGTTATTGCGGCGGGGTCCCACCTCTTCCCATTCCGAACAGAGAAGTTAAGCCCGCCTGCGCCGATGGTACTGCAATGCAATGCGGGAGAGTAGGAGGCCGCCTTCTTTTAATGATAGGAGTCCTGAGGACAGCAAGTCCGCGGGACTCCCTTTTCCTTGTATGCCCAGCAAGTGCATACGCAAATGGTTGAAAGTCCCAAGGGCATACGCTGAAGGTCTAAAGTCTGGGCATACTCCCTTGGGCATACCCTAAGGGTTGAAAGTTCCAAAAGTTGAAAGTCCCAAGGGTATACGCTAATGGATGATAGTCCCTTGGGCATTCTCTAAAGATTGAAGGTCCCAAGGGCATAGTCTAAAGGTGTGAAATCTCTAGGTCATACCCTAATGTTGAAAAGTCTCTCATGCACTTCGACAGCGGTAAACATGCGCCAACGTCTAGTGGAGGTTATACATATTATAATAATTTGTATGTTATTGCTTATCTGAGTGCGATGATGGTAAAATTGAACACTTAATTATTAAAAAGAGTTCCTTAAACGAAAAAAAAGGAGAAAAAAGTGCTGTAATTGAAAGAATTATGCTAATTTTGCACACTGATTCGCATTTTAGCCGAAACAATGGAAATTATCTCAGAAAAAACGATTGATATCAAGCAGATTCTGCACAGCAAGATGGGCAATAAAGCTCGTTGGGTGCCAGGCTTTGTGGTAAGTTGGCTGAGGCATATAGTACATGAAGACCAGCTGAATGAGTTTCTGTGGCGTTCCCGTGGTTCAAAAGGTACCCCTTGGCTAGAGGATTGCCTTGATTTCCTGAGTACAAAGGTTGAAGTAGAAGGTATGGAAAATCTTCCTCCTAAAGATGATGGGAAACTCTATACTTTTGTGTCGAATCATCCCATGGGAGGCATAGATGGCGTTGCCCTTGGAGCGGTGATAGGCCGTCATTATGATGATCGTTTCCGTTATTTGGTTAACGATCTGCTGATGACCCTTCCAGGTCTTGCTCCTTTGTGCATTCCTATTAATACGACAAGCAAACGGGGACGTAATTTTCCTGCAATCGTTGAAGCGGGTTTCCAGAGTGACAATCACATGTTGATGTTCCCCGCAGGACTATGTTCACGTCGTCACAATGGTGAGATTCGTGATCTTCCCTGGAAGAAGACGTTTGTTGCGAAGAGTGTTCAGTATCATCGTGATGTAGTTCCTATTCATTTTGGTGGTCGCAACTCCAATTTCTTCTATCGCTTGTCGAACATCAGTGACCGTTGTATTAAGAAGGTCAATGTAGCCATGCTGTTTCTCGTGGACGAGATGTTCAAGAATACAGGTAATACATTCCCAGTGAAAATTGGAAAGCCAATAGCATGGGAAACTTTTACAGACAAATCAAAAACTCCTGCCGAATGGGCAGAGTATGTTAAAGAACAAGTATACAAACTATAAAATGGAACAACCTATCATTGCCCCTATCCCAGTTGAAGTGCTCAAGAGCGAGCTTACGCCTGATCGTCAGTTACGTATGACGAACAAGAGTCATAATGAGATCTATATCGTTACGGCTCATAATGCACCTAATGTGATGCGTGAGATTGGCCGTCTTCGCGAGATTGCCTTTCGCGAGGCAGGTGGCGGAACGGGTAAAGATTGCGACATTGACGAGTTTGATACCTGTGATAATTGCTACAAGCAACTTATTGTATGGAATCCTGAGGCCAGCGAGATCATAGGTGGTTATCGTTATCTGGAGGGTACGAAGTGGGATTTTGACGCGAATGGGCAACCACAGCTGGCAACTAGCCACATGTTCCATTTCTCTGATAAGTTCCTGCGCGACTATATGCCTTATACGATAGAGTTAGGGCGTTCGTTTGTCAGTCTTCCCTATCAGAGTTCCCGCATGGGAGCCAAGAGCCTCTTTGCTCTCGACAACCTGTGGGACGGCCTAGGTGCCTTGACCGTCGTCATGCCCAACGTACGTTATTTCTTTGGCAAGATGACCATGTACCCAAGCTATATTCGTGAGGGACGTGACATGATTCTTTATTTCCTGCGTAAGTATTTCGATGACAAGGAGAACCTGGTCGTTCCTCTGAAACCGCTTAGGATCGAGACCGACGAGAAGCAGCTGGAGGCTTTGTTCTGCGAGAATAACTTCAAGGGTGACTATCGTATTCTGAATCAGGAGGTCCGTCGCCTGGGATACAACATCCCTCCATTGGTGAATGCCTATATGAGTCTTTCTCCCACGATGAAGCTCTTCGGCACGGCTATAAACTACGGCTTTGGAGATGTTGAGGAGACGGGTATTCTTATTGCTATGGACGAGATACTTGAAGAGAAGAAGGTCCGTCATATAGATTCTTTTATAAAGGAGCATCCTGAAGCCTTGAAGATTACCAGTGGTGCTGGAAAGGTAATATACAAGACGGGATATTAATCCTCTTTCCGCACTTTGCAACCAAGTTGCAAAAATCCTGCCGTACCTTTGCATTCGAAAACAAAAAGCAAAGATATGGTACATCAACATCATCATTCTGAACAATGCTCGCACGATCATCATGATTCTGTCGGGCACCATCTGCATTCTGATCATTTTTCGCAAGATCCTCATACGGATAGTTGCTCACACGATTGCCACGATCACCATGATCAACATTGTGAAAGCTGCTCGCACGGGCACCATCACCACCACCATGAAGAGGGTGGCCTAAAGCGAAAGTTGCTGCTCATTGGCATGACTGTTTTGCTGCTGATTGGTGCCGTCGTCATAGAGAAAAACTGTTCGCTGTCAACTTGGCAGCTATTGCTGGTCTATCTCGTTCCTTATCTGTTGGTAGGTCATGAGACGCTGCACGAAGCATGGGAAGGCATTGTTGGCGGTGATGTGTTCAACGAGCATTTCCTGATGTCTGTCGCTACGATAGGCGCATTGTGCATAGGCTTTCTCCCAGGAGCCGAGACGCAGTTTCCTGAGGCAGTTTTCGTGATGCTCTTCTTCCAGGTTGGCGAGTTGTTCGAAGGATATGCCGAAGGGAGGAGTCGTCAGAGTATCAGTCACTTGATGGACATCCGTCCAGATGTTGCCAATCTTGAAGTGAAGGACGATGGGCATGGGACAAAGGTCGTAGCCGTGAGTCCTGACGAGGTGGCTATTGGACAGATTATCGTTGTCCGTCCTGGAGAGAAAGTTCCCCTCGATGGTATTGTCGTGGAGGGTACAACCACCCTGAATACAATGGCTCTGACAGGCGAGAGCATGCCTCGCGAAGCTGGTGTGGATGACGAGGTTCTCTCTGGTTGCATCAATCTGTCGGGTGTCGTTCGTGTACGCACCACCAAGGTTTTTGGCGAGAGCACCGTTTCCAGGATCATTCGTTTGGTAGAGCATGCTGCCGACCATAAGTCGCGAAGTGAGACTTTTATCAGTCGTTTTGCCCGTATCTATACGCCAATAGTGGTGTTTGCCGCAGTGGCAATTGCCATCCTTCCTCCTTTGGCGGGACTGGCAGGTGGTTTTTCCGATTGGCTCTATCGTGCCCTGATGTTCTTGGTGGTTAGTTGTCCCTGTGCATTGGTTATCAGTGTGCCACTGACCTTCTTTGGGGGCATTGGTGGAGCCTCGCGAAGGGGTATTCTGGTGAAGGGTGCCAACTTTATGGATGTGCTTGCTGGCGTAGACACAGTAGTCTTTGACAAGACTGGTACGCTGACTCATGGTCAGTTTGCTGTTACGGCTGTACATCCAGAGACGTGTGACGAGCGACAACTGCTTCATCTGGCTGCCCATGTAGAGCATTTCAGTACCCATCCTATTGGTGCTGCCCTGCGTGATGCTTTCCCCGACGAGGCTACCGACGGTTGTAGGGTAGGTGATGTGGAGGAGGTGGCTGGACAGGGCATCCGTGCCAGAGTGGGCGATCAGCTCGTCTGTGTTGGCAATACCAAGTTGATGGACGCTGTTGGTGCCCATTGGCATGACTGCACCCACACGGGCACCATTATCCATGTGGCCATAGATGGTCAGTATGCAGGGCATATCGTTATTAACGACCTGGTGAAAGCCGATAGTGGGGAAGCCATCAGTCTGCTGAAGCGGCTAGGTGTGGAGAAAACCGTGATGCTGACAGGCGATCGTGAGGGGGTTGCTGCTGCCGTAGCCAGTCAGCTTGGACTGAGCGAGTATCACGCAGAGTTGATGCCTGCAGACAAGGTGGCTTGTCTGGATAGCCTGTTGTCGTCTGATGGCCATAGGGTGGCATTTGTCGGTGATGGCATCAACGATGCTCCTGTGCTGGCACGTGCCGATGTAGGCATTGCGATGGGTGGTCTTGGTAGTGATGCTGCCATCGAAGCGGCTGATGTCGTGGTGATGGACGACAGTCCCTCGAAGATTGCCCTGGCCATCTGCATTGCCAGGAGGACGCTAGGTATTGCCCGTCAGAACGTATGGCTGGCAATTGGCATCAAGGTGTCAGTGCTGCTGCTGGCAGCTTTTGGACTGGCAACGATGTGGATGGCTGTGTTTGCTGACGTAGGTGTCACCGTGCTGGCCGTGCTCAATGCCATGCGGGCACTGAGGGCATGAAAAAAGACGCCAGGGCAGTCTGTATGTTCCGGATAGTTCGCGGCCTCTACAGGCACGCTGGCAGTTGATAGAGCTTGGTACCGTTCGAGCCTTTGATCAGGATGAGTCGTCCGCTGGGGCGACTTTTCTGTATTTCGGTTTTTACTGCCTCCACGTCATCAAACTTGTGGAAGGTGCAGTTGGTCTTTCCGAATTCCGGGCCTACCAGCCATACGTCCCTGATGCCTGTCTCCTTGATGATATCCACCAGTTTCTGGTGTTCCTTCTCGCTCTCGTCTCCCAGTTCCCTCATGTCTCCGAGTATGAGCATCTTTTCTGACTGGTTGTCCTGGCTGATGGTACAGAAATTCTCAATGGCAGCCAGCATGGATGTAGGGTTGGCGTTGTAGGCATCTACGATGAGCCTGTTGTGCTCTGTCTGTAGGAATTGCGAACGGCTGTTGGTGGGTTGGTAGTTCTCCAGTGCATGGCAGATGGCCTTGCGTTCCACTCCGAAGTTGATGCCCACGGCCACGGCAGCGAGCAGGTTCTTCACGTTGTAGTTGCCCACCAGTTGCGTCTGCACCTTATGCCATTTCTGGCTTTCTCCGCTCTCTTCGAGTTCCATCATTGGTTTTCTCCATCGGAATTTCAGCAGTGGCGAGTCATTGTCACTTGCCAGTTCGCCAGAGATGCACGCATACTGTTTCTCAGGGTCTGTGCTATATGGTGTTACCCACATGTCGTCAGTAATCATGTCAACCAGATAGTCGTTGTCGGCATCTAGAAACACCAGTCCGTCAGGTTGCTGTCGCAGATAGTCATAGAGTTCGCCTTTGGTCTTGATGACTCCTTCGAACGATCCGAATCCCTGCAGATGGGCACGTCCCACGTTGGTGATGATGCCGCATGTGGGCTCTGCTGTCTCCACCAGTGTCTTGATGTCGCCAGGGTGGCTGGCACCCATCTCGATGATGGCAATCTCGTGCTCTTTGTTCAGTCTCAACAGTGTCTTGGGCACTCCCACGTCGTTGTTGAAATTGCCCTCTGTGGCCAGCACGTTGTATTTCTCGCTCAGCACGGCTTTCACCAGTTCTTTTGTGGTGGTCTTGCCATTGGTGCCAGTGATGGCGATGACGGGTATGTCGAACTGGCGGCGATGTTCTCTCGCCAGGTCCTTATACGTCTGTAGCGTGTTGTCTACCACGATATATCTCTCGTCCTTGGCATATTCCTTCTCGTCGATGATAGCCAGTGCACATCCCTTTTCCAGTGCCTGTGCTGCAAACTTGTTGCCATCGAACGAGTCGCCTTTCAGTGCCAGGAAGATGCTCCCTTCCGGGCAGTCGCGACTGTCTGTGGTGATGCAGGGATGCTGCTGATACAGTTGATAAAGCTCTTTTGCACTCATGAGTACTTCCAATTTTCTTGCAAAGGTACAAAAAAAACAGTATGTAACAAAAAAACTCTCAGAAAAGAGCTCTCGGCGCATGAAAAAACGGATATGATGCTTGCTTTTTCACTGAAAATCACTATCTTTGCACGACAACAGACAAAAGACCTCTTGCAGATGACTACAACCACGCCAGGACACATTATATATATGGTGCTGATGTCGCTATGGGTGGCACTCAGCAGTTATGCCCAGCCATCCCCCTGTTATCCCTTGCCCTCTGCGAATCAGTTGAGCTGGCAGGATATGGAGATGTATGCCTTCCTGCACTATTCGCTCAACACCTATACCGATCAGGAGTGGGGCTATGGCAATGAGTCCCCCTCGCTGTTTGCCCCTTCGGCTCTTGACTGTCGCCAGTGGGTGCGTGTCTGCAAGCAGTCGGGCATGCGAGGCATCATCTTCACGGCCAAGCATCACTGTGGTTTCTGCATGTGGCCGTCAGCCTATACCGACTACTCCGTGAAGCAGTCGCCCTGGCAGCACGGAAAGGGCGATGTGGTGCGAGAGTTGGCTGATGCCTGTCGTGAAGAGGGACTCAGGTTTGCCGTCTACCTCTCGCCCTGGGATCGCCATCATGTTGCCTATGGCAAGCCTGAATATGTGGTATATTTCCGCAACCAGTTGCATGAGTTGCTTACCAATTATGGTGACATCTTCGAGGTGTGGCTAGATGGTGCCAATGGTGGCGACGGCTGGTATGGCGGTGCTGATGAGACCCGTCGCATCGATGCCCGTAGCTACTACGACTGGCCTACTACGTTTCAGATGATCAGACAGTTGCAGCCATCGTGTGTCATCTGGAATGATGGGGGTGACCGTGGCGACCTACGGTGGGTGGGCAACGAGGAGGGTAGTGCCGGCGACACCAACTGGAGCTTCCTTCCTGGCCTGGGCTCCGTCAGCAATCATATGTTGCGACAGGGAGTTGAAGAGGGCGATGCCTGGGTGGCATCAGAGACCAATACGAGCATACGGCCTGGATGGTTCTATCATCAGCAAGAGGACAACCGTGTGAAAAGCCTGTCGCAGCTCATGGAGACCTACTATAAGTCTGTGGGCAGAAACAGCACCTTGCTGCTTAACTTCCCCATCGCACCCAATGGTCGCATCCATCCTACGGACAGCCTGCGGGGCATTGCCTTTGCCAAAGCCGTTGACGAGGCCTTCAAGACCAATCTCGCCAAGGGTGCCAAGTTCTCGGCTTCCAACGTCAGGGAGGGCAAGCGTCGTTATGCTGCTTCACGTGCCAATGATGGAAAGACAGACACCTACTGGGCTACTGACGACAGTGTGACAACAGCCTCGCTGACCCTGGATTTCCGTCATCCCACTACCTTCAACCGCTTTTTGGTCGAGGAGTACATCCCATTGGGACAGCGAGTGCGCAAGTTCTCGCTAGAGGCTTATTACCACGGCTCATGGCATCCTCTCAGCGACATGCTGGCTGACGATGGCGACGGACTCACTACCATTGGCCACAGACGAATTGTCTGCTTTCCCACCGTCACAGCCACGAGACTTCGTCTGGTCATTGTCGATGCGAGGGCCTGTCCGCTTATATCGCGCATTGGAGTATACAGGGCTCCAGAGCTGTAGAGTCGAAGAGACGGCTCTTTACTCGCTGCCTTCACCTTTCTCATCTCACCTTTTTACATTTCACCTTTACCTTTTAACATTTCCTGTTGTCTGGAATCGCAGATTTCTTGCAATCGCTATCCTTTGTGCAAGCGAACAAGTTCGATTTCCTCTTTTCCCTTTTTCCCTTTTTCCCCCTTTCTTTTAACATTTCAAATGAAAAGGCCCCTCGACAAGCTTCGATACTTGCGAGGGGTTTTACTCGTAGTCAATCCTTCCGCATATTGTTGTTGGCAAACTCGAAGTTCAGGATGCGGTATAGACATCCTCCAGATGGTAGTCCCACTTGCCCTTGGGAGCCTTCTGCATCTCGGCGATGAAGCGGCTGCCGTCGCGGGTCATGCAATAGACGTCGAACACCGAACGGCGGTCGCCATAGCTGTCGCCCAGGTTCTCACCATTCAGGTACTGCACGTCCTCTATCTTCCGCTCACTGCCACTGAACAGGGCGATGCAATGACAATTGACAATTAGCTACGCCAGCAGGGAAAATCTAAGCTTTTCGGGAGGGGCTGTAGCTGGAGCGTAGTTCAACGGCGAGGAGGAGAAGGAATCGCGGGGAGATGAGCAAAAACCGAGAGACATGCTGCCAAGAGGGAAGCGGGTGGAGTCAGAAAGGGTAAATATGGCAATTCAAATGTTAAAAACCAGCGCTTGCCACCTTCTAGGCTTGTTCTAGGCTTGTTCTTGGGTTATTCTAGGCTTATTCTTGGGTTAAGCTTCTTTTATATAGCTCTTGTTTTACATAGCAGCCTACTGAATATGGGAGTGGGGCTAATCTAACAAGCGAAAAAAATGTGATAAAATTAAATTTTTTGAAGAACTATTCTAGATTTATAATGACTAATTAGATAGGATTTAGAATATGAATACATTGATTTATGCTATTGCCTTAGGTATTATGATTGGCAGCTTTGATTATTTAGTGCAATGATAATATTAGGAAATACCCATCTGAATGGGGACGGTGTTTGTTCTTCCCCCGCGATGGCCTCCCCCCGCGATGCGTTCCGTATAGAAAAGAGATTTCGACAATCGCTTCGTTAGTATGCATCGCTTGCTGAAGAATTGCAAGCCCCGGGGCGTTCCTCCTAGCTTGCTACCCATTGCACAAAAATTGGGTTTTGTGTAAAAACTCGGGCAAAAAATGGGCTTAGGAAAAAAAATACAGGATTCGTGAAAAAAAAGTGGGGAATTTTGGGGGATTGTGGGGAAAATTGCTTAACTTTGCAACCGAAGTTTAATTAAACAACAAAATTGCGCATGCGTTTTCTTGGTAACATAGAGGCAAAGACCGATGCCAAGGGCAGGGTATTCCTTCCCGCCACATTCCGCAAGGTGCTCCAGGCATCGGGCGAGGAGGTGCTGGTCATGCGCAAGGACATCCACCAGAAGTGCCTGGTGCTCTATCCTGAGAGTGTATGGAACCAGCGCGTGGATGCGCTGCGCGAGCGCGTGAACGAATGGGACGACGAGGGGCAGATGGTGATGCGGCAGTACATGAAGGAGGCAGAGATGCTGGTACTGGATGGCAGCGGCCGTTTCCTCATCCCCAAGCGCTACCTGCAGATGGCGGAAATCAGTCAGACGGTAAGGTTTATCGGTATGACAGACACCATCGAGATATGGGCGGCAGAGAAAGTGGAACAGCCATTCATGAGCCAGCAGGAATTCTCAGAAAAGCTGAAGGCCATCATGGCGAAGAAGAGAGAAGACTGAAAGTGACCTAAATATCGAAATGACGACGAGCGACACATATCACGTACCTGTCCTGTTGAAGGAAAGTGTCGACGGGCTGGATATCCAGCCCGACGGCGTCTATGTGGACGTCACCTTCGGAGGAGGAGGCCACTCGCGAGCCATACTCGATCGGCTGGGTCCCAACGGTCATCTCTATGGTTTCGACCAGGATGGCGATGCCGAGCGTAACGTGAGTGCCGACCAGCGCTTCACGTTTGTCAGGAGCAACTTCAGATATCTGAAGCAATGGATGCGCTACTACGGCGTGGAGCAGATAGACGGTCTGCTGGCCGACCTTGGCGTGTCGTCACACCACTTCGACGATGCCTCGCGGGGCTTTTCCTTCAGATACGACGCCCCGCTGGACATGCGGATGAACAAACGGGCCGGGATGACAGCCGCCGACGTGGTGAACGACTATAGTGAGGAGCAACTGGCGGACATCTTCTATCTGTATGGCGAGCTGAGAAACGCCCGGCAGGTGGCAGCCGCCCTGGTGAAGGCCAGGACACGGCAGCGGATAGACACCACAGGGCTACTGCTACAGGCAACGGAACAGCTCTTCGCACGCGAGAGGGAGAAGAAAGAGACCACCAAGCTCTTCCAGGCCCTGCGCATAGAGGTGAACCACGAGCTGGCAGCGCTGAGGGAGATGCTGACGGCAGCCTGCGGGATCCTGAGAGCCGGCGGCAGGCTGAGCATCATCACCTATCACTCGCTAGAGGACAGAATGGTGAAGAACGTGATGCGAACAGGCAATGTGGAAGGACACACGGAGCAGGACTTCTTCGGACGGAGACCATCCGTGCTACACATTATTAATAATAAGGTGATCATTCCATCGGCAGAAGAACAGGCTGCCAACCCACGCAGCAGAAGTGCCAAGCTGAGGGTGGCAGAGAAGATGGGCGACTGACGAGAAGCTAACAAGAAAAAAGACGACTTGAACGATGGCAAAGAACAAGGATCAAGACAAAGACGACCTGCAGCAGAACGCCTCTGCTGACGCCCCCCAGCAGGAGACTACTGCCGAGGAGGGTCAGGAGCAGACGGCAGACGACAGCCAGCAGGAAAGCTTGACCACCCTGGAGAAGATGAAGCGGCAGGCCAGCGAGGGCGACGAGGCGCCCACAGCCTCGCTACGCTTCAAGGACATCCTGGGCGGCGACTATCTGTGGGCACTGGTCCGCAACCAGATATGGCTCATCATGCTCGTCGTGCTGATCACCACCGCCTATATTGCCGTGCGCTACCAATGTCAGCAGGATGCCATCGACATCAGCCAGCTGGAGAAGAGTCTCGTGGATGCCAAATTCCAGGCACTCAGCAGCTCGAGCAACCTGACGCGCATGTGCCGGCAGAGCAATGTGGTGGAGATGCTGAAGGACAACGGCGACTCGCTGCTGCACATCAGCCAGCAGCCGCCATATATTATAGAGGTACCAGAAAACTAGGAGGAGGACAGCATGAGTAAGTTCAGTTCGGAAAAAGTGATGCCCCGCTATCTGATAGTGGCCGTGCTGCTGGCACTCGTGGGAGTGGCAATAATCGTCAAGGCTGCCTATACCATGACGGCAGAGAAGGACTACTGGCTCACCGTGCAGAAGAACCAGATCAACGTTGCCGACAGTATCAAGAAACCCAACCGTGGCAATGTGCTCAGCTGCGACGGCCAGCTGCTGGCAGGCAGCATACCCGAATACGAGATATTCATAGACTTCAGGGCTGGTTTGCAGAAGAACGTCCCTGAGGACACGGCGTGGACACACAAGCGCGACACGCTGTGGATGGAGAAGCTCGACAGCCTCTGCGACGGTCTGCACACCATCTTCAGACAGAAGTCGGCGGAGGAATTCCGCGCCCACCTGATGGAAGGCTACGAGAAGAAGAGCCGCTACTGGCGGGTGTGGAAGGGCAAGATCGACTATGCCACCTATTGCCAGGTGAAGAAGCTGCCGTTCTTCAACCTGCCCCGCCACAAGGGTGGCTTCTGGGGACAGGAGTATCCAGCCCGCCGCCATCCCTTCGGATCGCTGGCCGAGCGCACCATTGGCTCGAGAGATACCGCCCGCTATGGCATCGAGCTGGCCTACGACAGCCTGCTGAAGGGCGTCTACGGCATCGCACATACACAGAAGGTGAGAAACAAACGGGTGTCGGTAGTCACCCGGCAGCCCATCGACGGAGCCGACATCGTCACCACGCTGGATGTGGGCATGCAGGACCTGTGCGAGAAAGCCCTGCTCGACGAGCTGAAACAGCGTGAGGCGCTGATGGGTGTCGCCATCCTGATGGAAGTACAGACCGGCGACGTGAAGGCTATCGTGAATATGGAGAAGAGTGCCGACGGAGAGTATCGCGAGCGTCTGAACAACGCCCTGGGCTATCGCTGTGAGCCAGGATCGGTATTCAAGACAGCCTCCATACTCGTTGCCCTTGACGATGGCGTGGTAGACACTAGCTACGTCATACATACAGGCGGAGGACTCATGCGCATGCATGGTGCCAACATGAAAGACCACAACTACAGCAAGGGCGGCTACGGCAGCATCAATGTGGCAAGGGCTATGGAGGTGAGCAGCAATATCGGCGTCAGCTATGTGATTGACCACTTCTATGGCAGCAATCCCAGCAAATATGTCGAGGGCCTGCACCGTGTGGGCATCGGTATGGATCTGGGGCTGAGCCTGAACGAATACCGGGCACCCAAGATCCGCTATCCCGATACGAATACCTCAAACCGCAGCCTCTACTGGAGCAAGACCACCCTGCCCTGGATGAGCATCGGCTATGAAACGCAGATAGCCCCCATCAATACGCTGGCCTTCTACAATGCCATCGCCAACGACGGCAAGCTGATGCAGCCACGCTTCGTGAAACAGATCATCAGAGGGGGCAACGTGGTGGAAGACATCCCGCCGGTGGTGCTGAAAGAGCATATAGCGCGTCCGGAAGCCGTGAAGACCATGCAGACCGTGCTGACCCACGTGGTCAGCCAGGGACTGGGCAAGCGTGCAGGCTCGCATGCCTTCCCCGTAGCCGGCAAGACAGGCACGGCACAGGTGTCGGACGCCGAGTACAACTACCATTCCGGCGTGCGCTGCCACTGGCTCAGCTTCTGCGGCTATTTCCCTGCCGACAACCCCCGCTACTCGTGCATCGTCTGTGTGAAGACCACGAAGGGTCCGGCATCAGGTGGCCTGGTGTCAGGAACGGTGTTCCACAAGATCTCTGAGGGCGTGATGGCCAAGAACGTGCGGATGGTGGCTACGAATGCCTGCGACGAGGATGCCGTGTTCACCCCCGACGTGAAGAATGGCAACACGACAGCCGCTGACTATGTGCTGACACAGCTAGGCATCAGGGATGCGCAGCTGAACAGCGTAGACACCGAGACCGGCGTGATGCCCAACGTCATGGGAATGGGAGCACGCGATGCCGTCTTCATGCTAGAGAAAATGGGGTTGAAGGTACACATCACAGGACTGGGAGACGTGAAAAGCCAGAGCATACCCGCCGGCACCACGCTGGGAGAAGGAATGGTGTGCCAGCTGCATTTGGGATAGGAATAAAAGAACAATGAGTATATGAAACTGACAGAGCTTATCAAGAACATCAGCGTTAAGACGCTACAAGGTGCCGCAGACATCGATATTGCCGACGTGGATATCGACTCACGGCGTGTGGCAGAGGGTCATCTCTTTGTGGCCATACCAGGTACGCAGACAGATGGTCACCAGTTCATAGGAAAAGCGCTGGAGCAAGGGGCAGCAGCCGTGCTCTGCGAGCGGATACCCGATGGAGTGCCCACAGACAAGGCCACCTTCGTGGTCGTAGCCTCGACCGAGGAAGCCGTAGGCCCCGTGGCAACCGCCTTCCAGGGGCATCCGTCAGAACGACTCACGCTGGTAGGCGTCACCGGCACCAATGGTAAGACAACCATCGCCACATTATTATATAATATGTTCCGCAAGCTGGGATACAAATGCGGCCTACTCTCCACGGTATGCAACTATATAGAGGGAGAGCCCGTTGCCGCCAGCCATACCACTCCCGATCCTGTGGAACTGAATCGTCTGCTGCGGCGCATGGTGGATGCCGGATGCCAGTATGCCTTCATGGAGTGCAGCAGCCATGCCATAGCCCAGCAACGTATTGGAGGACTGAAATTTGCCGGTGGCATCTTCACCAATCTCACTCGCGACCATCTTGACTACCATAAGACGGTGGAGAACTACCGCAACGCCAAGAAGCAGTTCTTTGATATGTTGCCGAAGGGCAGTTTCGCCATCACCAATGCCGACGACAAGAACGGCATGTTCATGGTACAGAACACCAAGGCCACGGTGAAGACTTACTCGGTGAGGGCGATGGCCGATTTCCGTGCCCGTCTGGTGGAATGTCATTTCGAAGGCATGTACCTTGAAATTGACGGACGAGAGGTAGGCGTGCAGTTCATCGGCAAGTTCAACGTCAGCAATCTTCTGGCTGTATACGGTGCTGCCGTCATGCTAGGCCAGAAACCGGAGGACGTGCTAGTGGTGATGAGCACACTACACAGCGTGGCAGGACGCCTGGAGCCCATCCGCTCACCAGAGGGCTTTACTGCCATCGTCGACTATGCCCACACCCCCGACGCGCTGGAGAACGTGCTGAAAGCC
This sequence comes from Prevotella sp., assembly GCA_024684515.1. Lineage (GTDB taxonomy): Bacteria > Bacteroidota > Bacteroidia > Bacteroidales > Bacteroidaceae > Prevotella. Next base: position 11,284 of record JAIKWS010000115.1, on the reverse strand, counting down.
ATTCACGAGGTGCTGCAGGGCAAGGGCCGTGTCATCACCGTTTGCGGCGCCGGCGGCAATCGCGACAAAGGCAAGCGTCCACTCATGGCGCAGGAGGCAGTAAGACAGAGCGACCGGGTCATCATCACCAGCGACAATCCCAGGTTTGAAGAGCCCCAGGACATCATCAACGATATGATGGCCGGACTAGACCAGAAGCAGCTGAAGAAGGTGGTGTGCATTGCCGACCGCAGGGAAGCCATACGCGCGGCCGCCATGATGGCACAGAAAGGCGACGTGATACTGGTGGCAGGCAAAGGCCATGAGGACTATCAGGAGATAAAAGGCGTGAAGCATCATTTTGACGACCGCGAAGAAGTGAGGGCCGTCTTTGGTATCGGGAACAAATAGAAAGGTTGATAGAACAATAGCATTATGTTATATTATCTGTTTAGGTTTCTTGAGGATTACAATATTCCAGGAGCGCACCTGTGGAGCTATATCTCGTTCCGCTCGCTGCTGGCACTCATACTGTCGCTGCTGATCTCTGCATGGTTTGGAGGCCGCTTCATTAGATGGATGAAGCGCCGCAATATCTTCGAGACCGAGCGAGACCCGTCGATAGACCCCTTTGGCGTAGAGAAGAAGGGAGTGCCCACCATGGGCGGCATCATCATCATCGTATCGCTCCTCATCCCCGTGCTGTTGCTAGGCCGCATGCGCAACATCTATCTCATCCTGATGGTGGCCACCACGGTCTGGCTGGGTTTCCTAGGTTTCATGGACGACTATATCAAGGTTTTCCGCAAGAACAAGGAGGGCCTGAAGGGCAAATACAAGATTGTGGGACAGGTGTCGATAGGCTTCATCGTAGGTCTGACACTCTATCTGAGCCCCGATGTGGTGATGCGTGAGAATATCGGCATGGAGAGCAAGAACAAAACCGAGGTGGTGCAACATGAACAGCTGGCACACAAGTCGCTGCAGACCACCATCCCCTTTACCAAGCACCACAACCTGAGCTATAGCGACCTGATGTCGTTTGTGGGCGAGCATAAAGTGGCGGCAGGATGGATCTTCTTTGTACTGATGACCATCCTGGTAGTGACGGCGGTGAGCAATGGTGCCAACCTGAACGACGGCATGGACGGCATGTGTGCCGGCAACTCAGCCATCATCGGCATTGTGCTGGGCATCCTGGCCTATGTGTCGAGCCATATAGGCTATGCCTCGTATTTCGACATCATGTATATCCCGCATACCGAGGAGCTGGTGGTATTCCTATGTGCCTTCGTAGGAGCGTTGATAGGCTTCCTCTGGTACAATGCCTATCCGGCACAGATATTCATGGGCGATACGGGCTCGCTCACCATTGGCGGCATCATTGGTGTCTGCGCAGTCATCATCCACAAGGAGCTGCTACTGCCCATCCTGTGCGGCATCTTCTTCGTAGAGAGCCTTAGTGTCATCATCCAGACGCAATGGTTCAAGTTCCAGAAGCACAAGGGCCGTCGTGTGCGTGTGTTCCGCGCTACCCCCATCCACGACAATTTCCGCCGTCTGGACTCACAGCTCGACCCCACCTCGCACTACATCATCAGGAACTGGCCGCACCGTCCCTTTCACGAGTCGAAGATTACCATCCGCTTCTGGATCATTTCGATCATCCTGGCGGCAATGACCATTATCACATTGAAGATCAGATAGAAATGAAGAGAATCGTTATACTAGGAGCTGGCGAGAGTGGCGCAGGAGCTGCTGTGCTGGCAAAGAAAGAAGGATACGACGTGTTTGTGAGCGACATGTCGAAGATTGCCCCGCACTATCAGGAGATGCTCAACCAGCGTAATATAGCCTGGGAAGAGGGTCGCCACACCGAAGAGCTGATCCTGACAGCCGACGAGATCATCAAGAGCCCAGGCATCCCCGATACGGCCCCGATGGTGAAAAAGGCCATCCTAGCCGGCATCCCCATCATCAGCGAGATTGAGTTTGCCGGACGCTACACCAATTCGAAGATGATCTGCATCACGGGCTCGAATGGCAAGACAACCACGACGAGCCTCATCTACCATATCTTCAGGACGGCAGGCTACGATGCCGGTCTGGCAGGAAACATCGGGCACTCACTAGCCTTGCAGGTAGCAGAGGAGCCCCACGACTATTATATCATCGAGCTATCGTCGTTCCAGCTGGACAACATGTACGGCTTCCGCGCCAACATTGCCGTGCTGCTCAATATCACCCCCGACCATCTGGACCGTTACGATTTCAAGATGCAGAACTATGTAGACGCCAAGATGCGCATCCTGCAGAACCAGACTCATGATGATGCCTTCATCTACTGGAACGACGACCCCGTCATCCGCCGCGAACTGGAGAAGTACGACATCAAGGCTGTGCAATACCCCTTCTCGGAACTGAAGGAGAAAGGTTCCATCGGTTATATCGAGGCAGGCAAATATATCATCGAAAAGCCCGAGCCCTTCAACATGGAGCAGGAATCGCTGAGCCTGACAGGCCGTCACAACATCTACAACTCGCTGGCAGCAGGCATAGCAGGCAACATAGCAGGCATCAAGAAAGAGGTCATCCGCAAGTCGCTAAGCGATTTCCCCGGCGTGGAACATCGTCTGGAGCGAGTAACCACCGTTCGAGGCGTTCAGTATATCAACGATTCGAAGGCTACCAACGTCGACGCCTGCTGGTATGCCCTCGACTCGATGAATACCCGTGTGGTGCTCATCGTGGGTGGTAAGGACAAGGGCAATGACTACGACCCCATCAAGCCCCTCATCCGCGAGAAGTGCTCGGCACTGGTCTATCTGGGCGCTGACAACAAGAAGCTGCACGAGAACTTTGACGAACTGAACATCCCAGTCAGGGATACACATTCCATGAAAGAGTGCGTCGAGGCTTGCTACGAGCTGGCCCAGCCTGGCGAGACCGTATTGCTCTCTCCCTGCTGTGCCTCGTTCGACCTCTTCAAGAACATGGAGGATCGTGGTGAACAATTCAAGGAACTGGTAAGAAATCTATAGTCATCGCGTATGACGTTCCAATACAACAGCAGTCATGAACAAGAAGCTAGGTAATCTTTTCAAGGGCGACAAAGGCATCTGGATGGTATTCTTCTTCCTGTGCCTAATCAGCATCATCGAGGTGTTCTCAGCCTCGAGCACGCTCTCGTATAAGAGCCAGAACTTCATGGGTCCCATCATCTATCATGCCGGAACGCTGTTCTTCGGCATTCTGCTCACCATCGTGGTGCTGAACATCCCGTGCCGCTACTTCAAATTGATGACCCCCGTGCTGCTCATCCTCTCATTTGCCACGTTACTATGGGTGCTGTTCTTCGGCGAGAGCATCAATGGTGCCAATCGCGTGATACAGCTGCCAGGATTCACCTTCCAGCCTTCAGAGCTGGCCAAGGGAACGATGGTCTTGGCAACGGCACAGATATTAAGTGCCATGCAGCGTGACGATGGCAGCGGTGCCGACTCAAAGGCGATGAAGTATATCCTGTGGCTGGTGTTGCCTGCCATTATGCTCATTGGTGTTGAGAACCTCTCAACGGCCGTGTTGCTCTTTGGCGTCATCTTCGTGATGATGTTCGTCGGACGAGTGCCCATGGTACAGATAGGCAAGCTGACAGGAGGCCTGGTCCTCGTCATTGGCATCTTCCTCACCCTGGTGCTCACCCTGGGCAGCATGGATAGTGACGAAGAGGAGAAGGCCACAACCACCGAGCTCGTTGTAGGCGAGTCACCACAGGCAGACGAAGAAGACGAAGGTGTGGTGGCGAAGATTTTCCACCGCTTCGGCACCTGGCGCAATCGACTGCTGAATCACAACTCCCGCCCCGACGACCCCAATAAGTATAGTGTGCGCGACAACTTCCAGGTGGCACATTCCAACTTTGCCATTGTCACGTCGGGCATCGTCGGCAAGGGACCAGGCAACTCGGAGGAGCGTGACTATCTGCCACAGGCATTCTCCGACTTCATCTTCTCCATCATCATCGAGGAGATGGGACTCATCGGAGCCATTGTCGTGGTATTCCTGTATATCATCCTACTGATCAGGTCTGCCAGGATAGCGAGCCGTTGCGAGAACAATTTCCCTGCCTTCCTGGTGATGGGACTGGCGGTACTGCTGGTGGCGCAGGCAGCCATCAACATGATGGTGGCTGTGGGCATAGGTCCCGTCACGGGACAGCCATTGCCGCTGGTGTCGAAGGGTGGTACATCCACCTTGGTCAGCTGTGTTTATATCGGTGCCATCCTCAGCGTCAGCCGTAGTGCCAAGCGCAAAGATGGTACAAACGTATCAACCGTAAGTACAGAAGCAATATGAAAGAAGCGTTAAGAGTCATTATTAGTGGCGGTGGCACAGGGGGACATATCTTTCCAGCCATATCCATTGCCAATGCCATCCGCGAGCTGCAACCCGATGCCCAGATCCTATTCGTAGGAGCCCAGGGACGCATGGAGATGCAGCGTGTGCCGCAGGCAGGCTACGAGATAAAGGGCTTGCCCATACAAGGCTTCGACCGCAAGAACCTGTTGAAGAACGTGAAAGTACTCTATAAGATATGGAAATGCCAGCGCATGGCGCGCAAGATTATCAAGGACTTCCGTCCGCAGGTTGCCGTAGGAGTGGGTGGCTATGCCAGTGGTCCCACCCTCAACAAGGCAGCCGCCATGGGCATTCCCTGTCTGATACAAGAGCAGAACAGCTATGCTGGCGTCACCAACAAGCTGCTGGCCAAGAAGGCACAGAAGATATGTGTGGCCTACGAGGGCATGGAGCGCTTCTTCCCCAAAGAGAAGATCATGCTCACAGGCAACCCGGTCCGCCAGGCTCTACTCGATACGAAACTCACCCACGAGGAAGCAGTACGGTCGTTCGGACTTGACCCCTCGAAGCGCGTCATCCTGCTGGTAGGAGGCAGCCTGGGTGCGCGTACCATCAACGAGAGCGTTCTGCGCAATCTCGACGTCATCAAGAGCAACGACCACGTGCAACTGGTGTGGCAAACGGGAAAGTACTATAGTGCAGAAATAGCCAGACGGATAGAGGGAGCGGACATTTCACAACTGAAGGTGATGGATTTCATCTCCGATATGGGTACTGCCTACCAGGCTGCCGATCTGGTCATCAGTCGTGCCGGAGCAGGCAGCATCAGCGAGTTCTGCCTACTGGGCAAGCCCGTCATCCTCGTGCCCAGTCCCAATGTGGCCGAGGACCATCAAACCAAGAACGCGATGGCGCTTGTCGACAGAAAGGCAGCCCTCTATGTGAAAGATGCCGATGCTCCAGAACAGCTCCTGGCACTGGCCATGAAAACTGTCGATGACGATAGGCAACTGGCATCCCTGCATCAGAACATCCTGGAAATGGCCCTGCCCGATTCGGCAGAGATAATAGCAAAAGAAGTGATTAAGTTAGCAGAACAATGAAAATAGAAAAATTGACAGCCGTTTACTTTGTCGGAGCTGGAGGCATCGGCATGAGCGCCATCGCCCGCTATTTCATCAGCCAGGGACTGGTGGTGGCTGGCTATGACAAGACACCCACCGAGCTGACCCGCAGACTGGAAAAGGAGGGTGTGCTGATGCACTACGAAGAGAATGTCGATGAGATACCACACTCATGCAAGAATCCGGCACATTGCCTCGTGATCTATACGCCCGCTATCCCCGAGTCGCACAAGGAGATGCAATATTTCCGTCAACAGGGCTTCGAGATACAGAAACGCGCACAGGTGCTAGGCACTCTGACACGGCAGATGAAGGGCCTTTGCGTGGCAGGTACTCACGGCAAGACTACTACCAGCAGCATGTGTGCACATATCATGCACCAGAGCCACCTAGACTGTAATGCCTTTCTGGGAGGAATCGCCAAGAACTATGGCACCAATTACATCCTTAGCAAGTCTGACTATGTGGTAATCGAAGCCGACGAGTTCGACCGTTCCTTCCACTGGCTGCATCCCTATATGACTGTCATCACCAGTACCGACCCCGATCACCTCGACATCTACGGTACCAAGGAGGCCTATCTCGAGAGTTTCCGCCATTATACAGAGCTCATACAGCCCAAGGGAGCTCTCATCATCCATCGCGGACTCGAGATGGAGGAGAATCTACAGCCTGGCGTGCGTCGCTATGACTATAGCCGTGACGAGGGCGACTTCCATGCCGAAAACATCCGCATTGAGAATGGTGAGATCACCTTCGACTTCATATCGCCCATCGAGTGCGTGAAGAATGTGGAGCTCGGACAACCTGTGCCCATCAACATCGAGAACGGCATTGCCGCCATGGCTATGGCACAGCTGGCAGGATGCACGGCCGAGGAGCTGAGAGTGGGCATGCTCTCTTTCAGTGGTGTAGACCGCAGGTTTGATTTCAAAATCAAAACCCCTGAACTGGTGTTCCTCAGCGACTATGCCCATCATCCCAAAGAGATCTACCAGAGCGCACAGAGCATTCGCGAGCTATACCACGACCGGCATATCACAGCCATCTTCCAGCCCCATCTCTACACGCGAACCCGCGACTTCTATACGGATTTTGCGGAGGCACTGAGCCTACTCGACGAGGTTATCCTCACCGACATCTATCCTGCCCGCGAGAAGCCCATCGAGGGTGTCTCCTCACAACTCATATATGACCGTCTCGCCCCCCATGTGAAGAAACAGCTGATTACAAAGGACCAGGTGCTGCCGCTCATCAAGAGCCGAGACTTCGATGTGCTCATCGTCCTCGGAGCTGGCGACCTCGACGAGCAGGTACCGCAGATAGCCAACATTCTCAAGCGAAAGAAAGTCAACAAACGATAATATCCAACAAACGACCGAGGCATGAACTGGAAGAAAGCATTTGTCATCACGTTTAACGTCATCATCGCCATCTACCTCCTGCTGGCTGTAACGGCTTTCAACAAGTCGTCAGACGAGGATATGGTGTGCCAGGACGTGCATGTCAACGTCAATCGGAGTGTCATCGATGGCTCGCTCAGCGCCGGCGACGTGCGCAACATGCTCAATGCCCACCAGCTGAACCCGAAGGGCATGGCGATGTCGCAAGTCAACCTACGGGCTATGGAGGAGATGCTCAATGGCGAACAGCTCATCGAGCATGCCGAGTGCTATAAGACACAAGAGGGCAAGGTATGCGTCGACGTGACGGAACGAGTGCCCGTGGTGAGGGTGATGGCCCACAATGGCGATGACTATTATGTCGACAAGGATGGCGGCATCATGAATAACACGGGATATGCCTGCAACCTCATGGTGGCTACAGGGCATATCAGCCACGACTATGCCAAACAGGTACTGGCGCCTATCGGACGTCTGATCATGGCCGACGATTTCTGGCGCAGCCAGATTGAGCAGCTCAACGTCTTGCCCGACCAGACCATAGAGCTGGTGCCCAGGGTGGGAAGGCATATCATTTATCTCGGCCAGCCTGTGGGAGTCACCAAGAAACTGGACCGCCTGCGCAAATTCTATCAGTATGGACTCAGTCAGGTAGGATGGAATAAGTACTCACGCATCAGCGTTGAGTTCCACAATCAGATCGTGTGCAAGAAGCATTAATAATAAAAACTATAGATATGGGTGTAGAACAGAAAGATTTCATTGTGGCAATCGAACTCGGTTCATCAAAGATAACCGGTATTGCCGGACAGAAGAAACCCGACGGCAGCATCTCTGTGCTGGCCATGGTAAGGGAAAATTCGTCCTCGTTCATCCGAAAGGGTGTGGTATTCAACATCGACAAAACGGCACAGTGCCTGCAGAGCATCGTCAAGAAGCTAGAGGCACAGCTCAAGACACGCATCGTGCAAGTCTTCGTGGGCGTGGGAGGACAGTCTCTCAGGTCTGTACGCAACACCATCGGACGAGACCTGCCACCAGATACCATCATCACGCAGGAGATGGTGGTGGAACTAATGGACACCAACTGGAATCTCGACTATCCTGACCAGAAGATTCTGGACGTGGCTGAGCAAGAATATAAGGTTGACTCGCACCTGCAGATGGACCCTGTGGGTATCAGGGCTACACGCCTGGAGGGCAATTTCCTCAATATCCTTGTCCGCAAGACTTTCTTCCAGAATCTCAACCGCTGTTTCGAACAGGCAGGAATCAAGGTGGCTGAGATGTACCTGGCTCCATTGGCACTGGCAAATGCCGTACTGACAGAGGCAGAGAAACGGTCTGGTTGTGCACTAGTAGACATCGGTGCCGATACCACCACCGTCTCGGTGTTCTGGAAAAATGTGCTCCGTCATCTGGCTGTCATCCCCCTGGGTTCGAACAATATCACCAAGGACATCGCCTCGCTGCAAATGGAGGAGGCCGATGCCGAACAGATGAAGCTGAAGTACGCATCAGCATATACTGACAACAGCGACATCGACCCCACGCTGAAATACAGCATCGATCCCGACCGACAGGTGGAAAGCCAGAAATTCATCGAGATCGTGGAGGGACGCATGATGGAAATCATTGAGAATGTGCGCTATCAGATTCCCGACGAGTACTACGACAAGCTGCTTGGAGGCATTATCGTCACAGGCGGTGGGTCTAACATGAAGAATATCGAGCGTGCTATGACCATCAGTACGCGAATCGACAAGGTGCGCATCGCCAAGTTCGTCATCACGTCTATCAACAGCAGCCATGAGCAAATCAAGTCCCACAACGGCATGTACAACACGCTGTTAGGACTGCTTGCCAAGGGTGACATCAACTGTGCCGGCAATGGTATCGACTCGCAGGGCAATCTCTTTGCCGACGAAAGCAAACAGCAGCCAGGCCAGAGTGTACCCGACCGCAAACCGCGACAGGCTTACGAGAAGGAGACGGGCACGATACGCACCCAGCAAGAGGAGGACCTGGCAGCTCAGGAGGCACAGCGGAAGAAAGAAGAGGAGGAACGCCTGCAGCGTGAAGAAGAAGAGCGCAAACGTGAGGAAGAGCGTAACAAGAAGAAAGAAAACAGCTGGTTCAACCGTGCGAAGCGTGCAATCAAGAAGTTCGGCAAGGATATGGTGTCCGACGAATAGCATGAATAGTTATTGTCATTAAAAAAACAGAACAAGATGAATACAAACGAAATACTCGACTTCGGTATTCCCGAAGAGCACCACAGCATCATCAAGGTCATTGGTGTGGGCGGCGGTGGCGGCAATGCCGTCAATCACATGTACAAGGAAGGCATTCACGACGTGACCTTCGTCGTATGCAATACCGACAACCAGGCTCTGAACGACTCACCAGTGCCCGTCAAGCTGCAGCTGGGCAGCGAGGGACTAGGAGCCGGCAACCGTCCTGAGAAAGCCAGGGCGGCAGCCGAGGAGAGCCTCGACGACGTGCGCAACATGCTCAGCGACGGCACACGCATGGCGTTTATCACCGCTGGCATGGGTGGCGGCACAGGTACTGGTGCTGCTCCCGTTATAGCACGTGTGAGCAAGGAGATGGGCATTCTCACCGTAGGCATTGTCACCATCCCCTTCCGCTTCGAAGGCAACAGGAAGATTGACCAGGCACTAGACGGTGTGGAGGAGATGGGCAAGCATGTAGATGCACTATTGGTCATCAACAACGAACGGCTGCGTGAGATATATCCCGACCTCAGCTTCCTCGATGCCTTCGGCAAAGCAGACGACACGCTGAGCGTAGCAGCAAAGAGCATTGCGGAGATCATTACGCTGCATGGCACCATGAACCTCGACTTCAACGATGTGAAGACCGTGCTGCAGGATGGTGGCGTAGCCATCATGTCGACAGGATACGGCGAAGGTGAGGATCGTGTGAAAAAAGCCATCGACGATGCCCTCAACTCACCGCTGCTCAACGACAATGACATCTTCAACTCGAAGAAGATTCTACTCAACATCTCGTTCAGTCATGAGAAGGACTCGAAGGACAACTTCATGATGGAAGAGATGAACAATGTGCATGAATTCATGGACAAATTCGGTTCCGACTTCGTCTTCAAATGGGGTGTGGCAGTCGATCCCGAGCTAGGCAAGCGTGTCAAGGTCACCATTCTGGCCACTGGCTTCGGCATGCAAAATGTCGATGGCATGGAGGAGCGCATGCTCAAACAGCAGAGCCGTGAGGAAGCTACACGCCTGGCCGAGGAGCAGGAGCGGGCTGCCAAGCGTGAAGAGCGACGCAGCCACTACTACAACGAGTCGGACAAGAGTCATCGCTACAAGCGTCGTCCGAACATCTATATCTTCAACCCTGAGGACCTCGACAACGACGACGTGATTAGTGCCGTGGAGTCGACACCCACCTACAAGCGCACCAAGGAGATTCTCGCCAGCATAGGCAGTCAGAATGCGGCTCCTGTAGAGCCCCAGCAGCGAACAGACTCGTCGGAAGCCATGCAGGGAGTCATCAGCTTCGTGTGATGGCATGTGCTGAGCGACTACCATACGTCCCATCCCCTGCCCTTGCTACCGTCAAGGAGTAGGGGATGAGATTTTTTTACTGCCTGATTAATCTTTTTCGATTGTCGTTCGTCTAAGCAAGGACATCAAACTTATTTTATTAACTTAAAACGCACTTAGAAATGAAAAAAGTAATGATGATGCTGGCTATGATGGCCATCGCTTTTGCCGCACAGGCACAGACCAAGTTCCACGACGCCGAGCTCAACGAAGCGAACGGACCCGTGAAGTCCATCTCACAAAGCATGATGGGCAGAGAAATTCTAATTACCTTCTCAGAGGATGGCAAGATGCAGCGTGAGGGCATGAGCAATCCTGTCTACGACGAGCAGGGCTATATGCAGCAGGTCACGATGACCATGATGCAGGGACAGGAGACGGTGGTCAAGTACAAGTGGGAGAATGGCAAGATTGCCAGCCAGACCATGAACATGATGGGTCAGGACATGGTGATGAAGTACACCTACAACGACAAGGGAGCCATAGCTTCGCAGTCGATGGACATGGGTGGGCAGGAGATGGCAATCCCCTATACCGACTACAAGTACGATGATCATGGAAACTGGATTAGCCGCAAGTCGTCGATGATGGGACAGGAGATGGAGCAGACACGCACCATCGTGTACTACGAATAGTTTTTACGACATCACAGAAACAGATGAGCATGGCTTCGAGGTCATGCTCATTTTTGTATGCTCGGCATGAGTATTGTCTAACGGGTGCAAGTCCCGAGTGAGCCCTAATAGCGGGAATCACATAGCCAAGAGCAAGGGTGTCCGTCGCGAGGCGGAATCTGAAAGAAGCTTACGGCAAACATCTGGCCTGA
>JAIKWS010000045.1 GCA_024684515.1 Prevotella sp. | reverse complement strand
GCAACAGTGCAACACATGCAGCAAAAATTCCCCGGTAGTTCGGACTGCAGAATTGATAGACTTAATTTTTAACCTTCGTACAATCTATTTTGGAACTGCAACACTGCAACAGTGCAACACATGCAGCAAAAATTTCCCGGTAGTTCGGACTTCAGAATTGATAGACTAAATTTTTAACCTTCGTACAATCTATTTTGGAACTGCAACACTGCAACACTGCAACACATCCAGCAAATCCCCCGGGTGGTTCGGAGTGCTGAATTGCACCTTCTATTTTAGAGTGCGTATTTCTAAATTTAATCACAATTATCTCCCAGAAGTTTTTTTGAGACTTGCCACCCCCAGCCGTTTGCTCTATCTCTCAGGCGTTGCAGCGTTGCAGTGTTGCAGTTCTCTTAAGGCTATTCCCACCCCCTGAAAATATACCTATATTTATATTTATATATATAAATATAAATATAGAATTAATCTTTGACTTTTGTACAATCTATTTTGGAACTGCAACACTGCAACACTGCAACACATGATCCGGATTCCGTCTGCAAATGAACAGACAAACGGGCGGCGATGAAAGGCGGTCTATAGCTTCGATCCGTAATTGCCAAGAGAAATGCTTCTCTCCCTGAAATTGTTTCTGACTAGAAAATCCGTATTGATTTTGATGCCCCTGACATATCCTCTAATGGTGGATTACTGCTTGCAGGCAACATGTGTGACTCGCAAGAGCAGAAACAGGGAAGAATCCCGTCAATGGAAGGCTCTATGAATTATTCAGGCTAATGGTGGAACATGTGCAGTCTCCTGCTGCTCCCTCGCCCAAACCGTGTTGGGGGTGATATGATGGATGTGGAGAAGGCTTAATAGCTTGATTGTCAAACGAATAGGAAAGTCTTCAATGTGTTTGATAAATAATCTTTACAATTTTTATGGATATCACAAAATTGCCTTTTGAAAATATTTTACATTTTAAAAATGCTTGATTTTCATTTAGACAATGATATTGAAGTTGGCACAAATAACCATAAGAAATTAGCAGTCATTGATTTGACTGCTAATTCGTCTCTTAGACAATCATAAGGCCAACTCTAATCTCAAGCCACTAAGTCCTTTCCACAGTGCTTGCAACGGAACTTACCATCCTTGCGAATGAGACAATGATGACCACCACAATAGGGGCATACGACATCACCATCAGACCAACGAGATTCGATGATAGCTTGCTTGAACTTTTCATCAGAGTTGAATTTACTATCAATATATGATAAAATATGAATACAAAAATAATTCCTCAGAATCGTGAGGATTCCAAGGAATTATAAAAAAGTTGGGTCAACTTCTATTTTATTACCAAAATTTGTTTTGTTCAGCTCTCAGCTTTTAGCATCTTTGCCAATGAAAATTGGCGAGGATACACCGTCCCGGCATAAAAAACAAAGGAATTTGTTTTGTTCTGCTCTCAACTTTTAGTATCTTTGCACCTCGTAAACATCAATAAGTTGGTTCTATGATTGATACTTCTGCTTTTCAGGGCAAGACAGCAGCTTATTTCACCCTGGGCTGTAAGCTCAATTTCTCAGAAACGTCTACCTTTGGTGAGATGCTTCAGCAGATGGGTGTGAGGACGGCTGCCAAGGGTGAACGGGCTGATATTTGCCTCATCAATACCTGTTCTGTTACCGATGTGGCAGACCATAAGTGCCGTCAGGCCATTCACCGCATGGTTCGTCAGCATCCTGGAGCTTTCGTGGTGGTGACGGGGTGTTATGCTCAGCTAGAGGCAGAGACGGTCAGTCAGATAGAGGGGGTTGACTTGGTGCTGGGTTCCAACGAGAAGGCCACGTTGATACAGTATCTTAGCGATGCCTTCGTGAATCGAAGCAGTACCCCTGTCTTTCATGCTCAGAAGACGAAGGACATCACCTCGTTCGCACATAGCTGTTCACGTGGCAATCGCACCCGTTTCTTCCTGAAGGTACAGGATGGCTGCGACTATTTCTGTACTTACTGCACCATTCCCTATGCACGTGGTTTCAGCCGCAATCCTTCTATAGCCTCGCTAGTAGAACAGGCCCGTAGGGCTGTTACTCAAGGTGGAAAGGAAATTGTGCTGACGGGAGTGAACATTGGTGATTTCGGCAAGACGACAGGTGAGAGTTTTCTACAACTAGTGAAAGCCCTTGATGAGGTGGAGGGTGTCAGCCGTTATCGTATCAGTAGCCTAGAACCGGATCTGCTTACTGACGAGCTTATCAGCTACTGTGCAAAGAGTCGTGCCTTCATGCCACATTTTCATATCCCCCTTCAGAGTGGCAGCGACGAAGTGCTGCGACTGATGCACCGCCATTATGACAGTCAGCTCTTTACTGACAAGATCCTGCGTGTGAAGGAACTAATGCCCGATGCCTTTATAGGTGTTGATGTGATGGTGGGATGTCGTGGCGAGACTGAGGAGTATTTTGAACAGACTTACGATCTGCTTCAGCAGTTGCCTGTCACCCAGCTCCATGTGTTCCCCTATAGCGAACGTCCTGGTACCTCTGCGTTGCATATACCCTATGTGGTGTCGGAGAAGGACAAGAAACAGCGAAGCAAGCGGCTGCTGCAACTCTCTGATGCAAAGACGCAAGCTTTCTATGCCCAGCATATTGGCCAACAGGCCGAGGTGCTATTTGAGAGAGCCAGTCGGGGACGTGACATGCATGGCTTTACACGCAATTATCTCCGTGTAGCACTGTCGGCAGCCGATGCCTGTCCTAATTATGATAACCAGTTGATGATGGTTAGTCTGGGCGATTTCAATCATGACAAGAGTGCCCTGACTGCACATCTTATATAAACTAGTCGTATGGAAAAACTTGCCATAGTCATTCTGAACTGGAATGGGGCTGCGATGCTCCGCCAGTACCTGCCTAGCGTGTTACATTATTCGCTCGACGAAGCCACTGTATATGTTGCTGACAATGCTTCGACTGACGACAGCCTCCAGTTGTTGCGAGAGCAGTTTCCTGCTGTCCGTATCATTGAACTGGACCGCAACTGGGGCTTTGCCGATGGCTATAATAAGTCGCTGGCTCAGATCGATGCTGAGTACTATCTATTGCTCAACAGCGATATCGAGGTGACACCCCATTGGCTGACACCTCTACTCCGTTTTATGGATTCGCATACTGATGTGGCTGCTTGCCAGCCCAAGCTGCTCAGCATAGCCCGTCGCGACAGCTACGAGTATGCAGGAGCCTGTGGCGGTTTCATCGACCGTTATGGCTATCCCTTCTGTCGTGGACGCATCTTCGATACCATAGAGCAGGACTCAGGGCAGTATGACGAGCCGTGCAGCGTGCTATGGGCTACAGGGGCAGCCCTGCTCGTGCGTGCGCATATATATAAAGATGTAGGGGGGCTGGATGGTCGATTCTTTGCGCACTGTGAGGAGATTGACTTCTGCTGGCGCATGCGACTGCGTGGCTATCACATCTATTGTCTGCCTGAAAGCAAGGTCTATCATGTGGGAGGTGGAACGTTACCCAAGTCCAATCCCATGAAGACCTTCCTCAACTTCCGCAATAATCTGACAATGCTCTACAAATGTCTGGATGCCAATGAGCTGCGTTATGTCATGCGCTGGCGATGGTGGCTCGACTACGTGGCAGCGTGGCAGATGTTGCTACTGAAGGGTAATGTGGGTGATTTTCGTGCCGTCTATCGTGCACGTAGGGCTTTCAAGCGTTGGCGTGATGACTTCAGGAGCGATAGGGATGAGATACAGCAACGTCGCACGGAAAAAGAAATACCAGAGCAGCGGAAGTTCTCGCTACTCTGGCAGTACTATCTGAAAGGCCGCAAGCGCTATGCCGATCTACCTTAGTATTTCACAATGACAGGCTGTTCAACGTCCTTCCTCCACGCTTTCATCCATTCAAACCATTCAGCTGCCGTATGGTAGCCAAAGTCCTCGTTGGCCGAGCAGTAGGCAATCTTGTAGGTCATGTGCTCTCCCTGTGGACGCACCACTAGCGTGTAGTTGTCCTTGTTAGCGGCTGGCTCTGTGACAATGTTGGCCTTAGGTACCAATACGGCCAGTCCCACCGTCTCACGTTTCCAGTTGACCGTATCTGTAGAGGGGTAGTCGGTGCCCCAACAACCACGCAGTCCCTGATGGTCGCTGTATTCCGTTGAGCCTTTCACATTGATGACGCCAGTAGAGAACTGATAACTGCTGGCATCGCGATTGAAGAATACATCGACGTCAGTGTCACGATGTCCGGCATATTGTGTGTAGCGCAGTGTCATGTTCAGTGCTGGCTTTCCCTTCTCAGCCTGCCATCCCTGATCTATCACCTCTACGATGGTGCGCAATGGTCCATAGCTGATTACACGTTGTGTGCGTGTCTTCACGGGTTCTATCATGGTGGGTTGCTGAGCCTGTTGGTCCCATCCGCGGAAAGCACCCAGTCCGAAAGTGTTGCCAACCCAGAGTACATCGTCGCCATAGCCCTGTTCTTTCTGCTCTTTAGAGGTGTAGAACTGTGTGGCCTGCAGTTCCAGTCGCTTATGGAACTTGCCATAGAGATCTATCGTCTGACGATGATCAAAATAAATGCGGATGCCGTTGAGCTCGCTTTCGAAGTCTACACCATGATGATGCTGCAGGTTATAGGAATTTGCGCAGTCTCCACGTACGGTGATGCTTTGTATGAAGTTGTTGTGCTTGTTCTTTTCCTTCACCTTGTCGTTGCGCATGAGCATCTCGGCATAGACGCGGGCAGGGTAGGGACGCGGTTCTCCCTGCTGGTAGAGCGTTACACTGTAGGTCTTCTTCTCCTTAGCACTGAGATCGGCAAGGAAACAGAGTTCGTCGAACTGCTCGTCCTGATCAATGTCATCAAGCTGGCAAGGCACCTCGCGTCCGTTTTCCATAACCAGTGCCGAGCTTACTTGTCCGTAGTTCTTG
Organism: Prevotella sp.; assembly: GCA_024684515.1. Taxonomy (GTDB): domain Bacteria; phylum Bacteroidota; class Bacteroidia; order Bacteroidales; family Bacteroidaceae; genus Prevotella. The sequence goes on along the minus strand of JAIKWS010000045.1, from coordinate 32,206 downwards.
AGGCTGATGACGACGGGCTGGTCGCCCTTCTGCATCTTCGATGGATTCTCTACTTTGACGTCAAATGATGTCTGTTGTGCATGGACAGCAATGGTCACAGTTGCCACCATGAGCATAATGATTCGTTTCATAGGAGTTAGTTTTTTGTACAAAATTAAGAAAAAGCCGGAAAAACAGAGAATATTTTCAAAAAAATTAGGTTAAAATTTGGCTAAATCAAGAATTTTTAGTACTTTTGCACTAGAATTTAACAAAAGTAAAACATTCAGTGCGCAAATTATATATCATATTCCTGTTGCTGCTCATGCTATGTATTGGTTGCCAGTGGCATCTACGGCCTGCAGATGACGAGCATAACGATGGTGAAGTGACCATCGAGCGGTATGATCGTGTGGAGGGTGCCTATCTGACTCTGGCCGACTATGGATCGCTGAATGCACTGAAGACAGACTATCCCATACAAACTCGTACGCTAATAGAAAATGTGCTACAGTTGGGACTGGTAAACGATCCAGAGATCAACAATCGCCTACTTGTGTTCTTTCAGGACAGCACACTGCAGGAAATCATCAAGGATGTCAATCGCCAATATGCCAGTGTCGATGACCTTAACATTCTGTTAACCAAGGCATTCAATCGCCTGACAAGAATGTTGCCAAATCTAGATGTTCCTACGATATATACCCAGATTAGCTCGCTCGACCAGAGCATTGTCGTTTCCGACTCGCTTTTGGGCATTTCGCTCGACAAGTATCTTGGTGCCGATTATCCAGTCTACCTTCGCTATGGCTATTCGGAGCGGCAGCGCAACTCGATGACTCGCGAGTATATTGTTCCCGACTGCCTGGGTTTCTATCTGCTAAGCCGTTATCCTATGCCGGCAAGCTCAGATACTATCGAGGAGCAGCGTCATTGGCACATGCTGAAAATCCAGTACGTAGTCAATCAGGCAATGGACAAACAGGTGTTTACCAGCGATACCATCAAGCGTCTGGAACGATATGTCAAGAATCATCCAGGTCTGTCTACTGAAGCCTTGCTAATGATGCCTGACAGTCTTCTGTAGGAAGTTGGAGGTGATGGAGCGCAGTTCGATTGGAGTCTCAGCATGACTCAGATAGCGAGGAAACAGGAGATGCCAGCTCGGAATGTGATACTGTCATTTGTCACTTTTTTGATGTGTACGAAATTACCATTAAACCATCAAAAATTATTTTCCTAGTGAGGCCGCAAATCTGCTCACATGTGCACCTTTTTTGAGTATTAACCCCAACTTTGTGGTTTCAGAGGTTGGTGCGATCACTTAATCTGGACTGATCTTAAGCTTCTCTACTCCTGCGTTCTTCGCATGACACATGACAAACGTGACAAATGACAGCGTCAATCTTCAGATAGAGCGGAAACTGACACTGCCAATTCCTGTGAGTCTCCAAGACCGCTCGCCAGTCCCTTTATAATAGACCAATGCCTGATAGCTGTTCTCTGTCTGGTAGAACGAGCCTTCTTCGGGCATCAGGTGGGTAGTACCATCGAAGTCTGCCATCAGAATCTGATAGTTGTAATAACCCAGTTTCTGCAGTACGACGGCATTGTATGTCTGATCGGTCTCATCGTAGGTCATGTTGTAGACGACCTGTGGCTCTACGGTCCATCGGCCGTCAATCCTGACGTTGGCATCGGCATACTGTCGCCAGGCCTTCATCTTGTAATGTACGAATACGTAGTCGGAAGTATAGTCGATTTCCGTATTGTCGCTATTTCTGATGATGAATGCTCCATCGGCATCCTCGTCATAGATGTAGCTGCGTCGTGGCTCGGCAAAGAAGGGGAAGGCATGGAAGCACTTCTCTTCTTCATTCCAGGCGATGTGTGCCAGTCCCATAGTAGGATGGCTAGGGTCTAGCACTTCGAATTTCCTGTATTCGTTGCCAGCCTCGAAGATCAGCCCTTTGTTATGCTCCCAGCTCAACCCGCTGGCTGTGACATAGTTTGGACGCACATTCTCCTTCATGTTGTCCTCACGTCCGTTTTGCATGACAAAGGTCTGTATCTGCTCTGTATTGTTGATGACTCTTGTGCTGCCATAGTCGACCCGCATGGTCAGCTGTTGGTGCTGCTGGTTCAGGTCTATGTCGGTATTGGTAGTGACTCCTAGAGTAACCTTCATGAGAGGTTCGACGATTCTGAATTCCACGACCATAGCCTCCTCGTCTGTCTCCTCGTCGATGATGTGCATACGATAGTTGCCGCTCATCTTCAGGCGGGTGTCGTTGTTGGGTATCTGCATGTGGTAGTGTGTGTAGAGTACGGTCGTATTGAGCGAGTTCTGGTAGTCCTCAATAGCGCGGTTGTTGAAACCCTCCAGCCAGTCGCTCTCAAAGAGACCTTCGCAGGTAGTCCAGTCGGGATTGCATGGTTCAATCTGATAAACCATCCGATGGAAGTTGTGCGACAACTCGTCGAAGCTGATGTGCAGCACGTCGTCAGAGCCTAGCTGCATGATGGGTAGTGCCATCCAGTCGTCGTTGAGCACCACCTGCAGCGACTTGAAGTTTGGCGACAGGATCTGGTGACGGGCCATAACCAGCATAGGTGATAGGATCAGTATGTATAGCAGTCGCCTCATAGGTCAGAAACAGGGCAGTTGGGGGTTGTTGACGTCTTTGACCGCCATGCACTCCATCTCTACGAGCCATCCAGAGCGGCAGACGGGTGCATGGACGATGGCGACGGGCTTGTTGGGGAATCGCTCGTCATAGAGCTTTCTGACGTTTTGGTAGTCGGCAATGTCGCGCAGGTATACAATCATGTGGGCCACGTTGTCGTAGGTACATTCGGCTTCCTGAAGCAGGGTCTCTACATTTTCCCACAGGCGGTGGACCTGTTTGATCACGTTCTTTTGATGTACAATCTGCCCCTTGTTGTCAATGCTGGCCGTGCCAGAGATGAGTACATGCCGGCGGTCGCCATAGTCCACGCGTACACCACGTTCGAAGCTGACACCATAGTCGCTGGTGCGGTTTAGGTGGCTAGGGGCGTAGAGGAAGTGTATCTGCTCCTGGCTGATGCCAGCCACAGCATAGTTGTCCATCTGTGTGAGTACGCAGGGGTCTTGCGATCGTCCACCAATGCCGGTAGAGGCAATGAAATGGGTGTCGTGGGTCAGTCCCTGTGTGAAGAATACCTGGTTGCGTGCCCTGACCACACCGCCATAGTTCAGGTCGATATCGTTGACGAAGAGCCACGTGCGGATGCAGTTCTCTGAAAGCTTGCAGCCTTCCTGTATGAGTTGCATGACATACTCGTTGAACAGTAGTCGTGTCTGATATTCGGAGTTTGCCGCGAGGTTGTGTGCGGAGCCGTTCCACAGGTGACGGAATTGTCCGTGCGCCACCTCGTAAAGGCCTCCGTCGGTAAGGCGTGTGCTTACATTGGTCATCAGATAGGCCCAAAGTGCAATCTTCGTACCGTCAAGTGGTGCCTGTTCGATGATGCTCTTTGCACAGTCGCTAGTGTCGGCAGCCAGCACGTCGTCGGCCTGATTGGAGGCGTCGCTGAGAAAATATCGTTTGAATACGGCTACAGAACCTGCCAGATGCTGGGCAATCAGTTGCTGGTAGGCATCAAGCAAAGCATCGAGTTGCTGCTGGTAGGGTAGGGAGGGCTTGGTGACATGTATCATGACATGATATTCGTTCACCTCACCCTTCTGGAAACTGAAAACGTCAGCGCTGGCGTTTTCAAAAACAATTTTCTGATTCATTATTTCGTAGTATTTTGTTTGCAAAGGTACAAAATTTGTTTGAGCTTTTAGGGTTAGAGCACATGGTTTATATACAGACTTGTTTTTTTTTAACATAATCTTGCACTTTTAAATTTGATTAGACGATGTTTTCCTGACAGATTGCAGTGAAATGCCTGTACTCATCGAGCGATTTGATATTCCGTTGCCTTGTGGTACTCCTATCAGCTATGGATGTCACTCTCATGGTCTCGAGGTACACAGAAGAAGGAGACAACGTTTGGATAGGAAAAACGTATTTCCCTCTCTAGCTATGGATGGTTGCAATGAGTGCCAGTTGTATTGTATCAAAAAGAAAAAAGAGGCCTTTAGGGACCTCTTTGGTAGTCGGTAAGGGAATCGAACCCTTATGCCAAGATTGAGAATCTTGTATCCTAACCGTTAGATGAACCGACCAATTAGTTAATGCTGCTATCTGAAAATTGTGGAAAGTAGTCGGTAAGGGAATCGAACCCTTATGCCAAGATTGAGAATCTTGTATCCTAACCGTTAGATGAACCGACCATTGCGGAAGCTGGGGGATTCGAACCCCCGGTACGGGAACCCGTACGGCAGTTTAGCAAACTGCTGGTTTCAGCCACTCACCCAAACTTCCTCGGTATTGCCCGAAAGAGCATTCTCGCTCAAATGCGGGTGCAAAGGTACTATATTTTTTCGATTCCTCCAAATTTTAAACAAACAAAATTCACGCAAGACGGAAAAAATCTCTTTTTCCCTGGTCTTGCGTGATTAATGAACGATTGTCACTCGATGTTTATGGTGGTGACTTGCTGTATGTCGTGAACACCGTTGGTGCGTACGTTGAATACTTGCGGCTCTTGGTTGACGCGGTATACGATGACGTTGCAGTCGGTAGGTGGTGCTTCCTCAGGTTGGTAGCATTCTACCCATACCTTGTAGATTCCTCGTGGTGGATTTTCCCAGAAGATGTTTTCGCCAATGGCCCTACCCGGATTGTTGTTTGGAATCCAGTCAATATCGAGCTGTCCGCCTGTTTGCAAGTCTTCACGTTGTCCGTCCTTATAGCATATCTCGAAACCATTCGGTTCTAGAACGTGCAGGTCTAGATCGACCCCGTCGTTGTCCCATAGCAGGGTCACTTTCAGATTGCCTGTAGCACCGATGTCACGGCCTTCATTTACGATGTCCTCTTTTTTCAGAGGAATTGTGAGGTCATCTTCGAGGAAGTATGCTAGTTCCAGCTCTTCCACCTCAGCATCGTGATAGCCGGACTTGCTGGCATAGGCAGAGGTCATCATCTCGTCAGGAGAGCTGAACTCGAAGGTGCACTCGCCCTTACGGTTGGTGGTAAGCGTAATTTCCGGGCATGCCTCGTCGGTAGTCTCAAGCACTATTTCTGCACCCTTGATGGGTTTGTTAGTCTCTTCGTCTACGACGATGATGCGTGCCTCATACACTTCTGGCTCTTTTTCCTTCTGATTTAGTAGCAGAAGTATAATGAGCACGATATATATAGAACATAATACAGCAATTAAACCTTTCATAATCGTTTATTTTTGTAGGTAAAGTTTGAATAGTACGATGGCTGCTATCTGTATGACGGCTAATATTGGCACGGTGATGTAGAAAGCGGGTTTGTGAGTCTTATGGTTGAAGAAGATCATGGAGCAAAGTCCTCCAAAGGCTCCGAAGAATATGCTCAGTATCAGCAAAACGGCCTCGGGCACTCGTTGGCGCTTGTAAATGGCAAGGTGTTTGTCCCAGGCAAAGAGAAGGAATGTGAGTATGCAGGGTGCTGAGAGCAGATAGACCAGGTTCTCGGCAATGAATCTCGATGTTTGTGTATCCATAGGTCGAATTTATTTATTAATCAGTGTTGTTAATTCATCAATACCGGGTTTGAATGCGAAGATAAGGAGTGCAGCCAAAGCTCCCAACAGGAGGATGGCCACAATGATTTCCAACAGACGGCTGCCTTGCTTGGGAGATTTCTCCTGAAGACAGTAGTCGTTGTCGTTGATATCTAGCGTGAAAACTGCTGGGGCTATCTGGCGAGGACCTTCTGTATGGATAACAGCCTGGATAGGTTGGTTGAGCTGGAACGTATCCTTGATAAATGTTGACCAGCCCTGGTCGTTGAGAATGCCATCCTGGGTCACGGGACCTTGCGAGAGTGTGAATGGGAGGTTTCTAATGGGCTGCCCCTTTGAGTCGAGCACCGTGAGGGAGGCAATGATGTGCTGTGGTGGTGCAGATACTACCGGCTCGGGGATGACAGGCTGTTCAGTGACGTCAAACTCCAGTATCTGGTCGTTGTCGACTGTTGTGAAGACGAACTGTCTCTGCGTTGGTCCGTCTATGATGGTAATTTCGGTTCCTGCATATTCCTTGAACACCTTGATGCCTTGCTCGTCGGTAGTATCGGGCTTGTTCATCATGGGGGTGACAATAGAAAACGGACGGTTGGGCTGTCGCTCTCCATTGAAGGTAAAGGCAATAGTTGTGCTGCTCAGTTTTGGGGCTGGTGGCCATGTGTCGATGAACGGTCCTGCCTTTTTGAAATTATGGCATCCCCAACCTGTGATAATTATGTCTAGCCCGCCCTGATCGTTGTTCTGGAAGAAAATGTATTCCTCATAGTTGGGCACCTGACAGATTTTGTTTGCCAGATTCTCTTTTCCAACGAGTCTGGCGTGTACGGCTTGTCTTATTTCTTCTGTTTTTTCCAGAATAAGAACCCGCTCACTGAAGGAAGCTGCCTTCATGGGGCGCCATTGCCCAATGGTATCGACAACCCAGTTGTAGGTAGCGTTGCCCACTTTTAGCGTGGCAAAGTACTTGCTCAGGTCACCGATTTCTGCACGCAGACGGTTGTTGGCCTGTTGAGATTCGTTCCACTCTATAGACCAGTGGATCTCGCTTGTGGTAACTCTTTTTATTTCCATAGTGTGTAGTATTAGTTCTCAATGATTGCAGTATTTCCCTTCAGCATCTCTACAAGTTTCTCTGTATCGGAGGGTGAGGAGACAGCATTTCCAAACGACAGTCCGGAGTCGAAAGTGAAGAGCATGGGCTGTCCGTTGGTTGAAGCATTGATGCCGCTCTCGTGACAGAGCTGGATTAGGGGGTTGATGTCATCGTGGTGCATCATTTTGAAACGACGCAGACACTCGTGGTCACGTTGTCCTGGAGCACCTAGCTTACCAGCTTTCGTAAACACCAGCGATAGTGTTGTGGTACCCCGTAGGAACTGTCTTCCATCTGGAGAGGACAACAGCTGAAAAAGCTGTTTGATGAGGGCAGCCTGACTTACAGTCTTGTGGATGGAGTAGTTGCGTATATTGCCTGCCTCGTCTGTCTGGCTGACTATTTGGTTATAGTTAACGGAATCGGTGGTAGCATCGAGTATGAAGAAAACCTGCTTCTTATGCTCTGAGTTTAGCTGGGCAAGGGCATTGGTATCCAGATCGTACATGGTCAGCATGGCGTGCTTGTTGTCTGAGATTATGGAGGCTGTATTCTCTGTTGTCAGAACTTGCACATTGAAGGACTGAATGTCTCTTTCCTGTTTCTGGGTCGTACTAATGAAGCCCCAGAAGGCTTTCGTCACGAGAGGTGTGCCTAGTAGACAGACATCCGAGTGAATCGTATTGGCCTGAGCATTGACGGGAGGCATTTCTTGTATAGGATTGGCTCCTTTGACGGAAGGCATCTCGCTTATGGACATACCACCAGATGGTATTTCTTTTGGCTCATTCCCTTCTGGTAGGGGTTCTTCCGCGAGCTTGGGCTCTGGCTCCTGTCCTGGGGGCATTATGCCGTTGGCTCTGTTGATGAAAGCCATAGCGATGTCTCGACGGTCAGAAGACATATTGGTGAACTGGCTAATGTTTTGTTTGTTGATGATGCCATACAAGAGATATCCCACGAAGTTAGTCATGGGAAGCCTGTTTATCTGACTGTTGATCTGGAGGGTCTGCTCTGTATTCAGTTCATGGGTAGCCTGTGCCTCCAGATTGGCAACCATTCTGGCTGATAACTGGCTCCTGGCTTCTTTCTCCAGTTGTTCTAGATATTCTGTGGTGATTTGTGACATGTCTATATATTATATAAATAATGTGTCAGTTCCTTTCCTGATCTTGACGCTGGCGTACTTTTCGCAGATTGTATCTCTCCTTGTGGCCCGCTGAGCTCGTATATTCACATTCCAGTAGTCCTTCTGCATCGGGTTTGCAAACAAACGTCGCTGGCATGAAGGTGTACGTCTGGTCGGTAGGATGGGTAGCCGAAGATGGCTGGTGCATGACAATCTCATTGGTTTTCCATTCAATGGTGATGTCTGCAGTATAGTCTTTCTTGGTGTCGGCAGCATAGGTAATGCTCGTCCCTCTTTCCGTTGAGGTGATATCGAAATAGTTACGACACTTCTTTCCGGTGGGCTGACCATCTACGGTGATGTCGTTCATGATGGTGCTTTCCCATAGACCAATCAGCTTGGTATGGTCTCTCATGATATCGTCGAAGCGGGCAAAGTTGCCTTTCACCTTTAGTAGTGCATCCTTGATTTGCAGAAGGTTACCAATGGATGTATCACCGTCTATTGGCTTTCCCGTCTCTTTGAGAATCTCGGCAATCTCTGCTGTGGTCAGTGTTGGGTCGATGCTCTTCATCAGGGCAACGGCACCTGTGACGATGGGGGCAGAGAAACTGGTTCCCTGGCTGACCTCATACGTATTCCACGGCATAGCTCCTGTGATGTCTACACCAGGGGCTGAGATTGTCGACTCGTAGATGTTCTGGTTGGGAATATTTCCGAAGTTGCTGAAATCTGCCTGTTTTAATCCTGTATCCACGGCAGAGACCTTGATGGTTCTGTCACCACGTTTGCTGGGGTCAATGGCAAGATAGGTGTTTTCGTTGCCAGCAGCCCATACGATGGTGACATTGCGTTCGTTGGCCAGGTCGGCAACGAAGTCCCATACTTTCTCGTCGACCTTTCCCAACGTATGGCTCAGCTCGACTTGTTCATCTAGGCTCATGCCGCTGAATGTGTCATCGCTGATGAATCCAAGTGAGAGGTTTACAACGCTAGCTCCCTGATAGATAGCATAGAGCAGGCCTTGCATGACGGTAATGGATGTTACCTCATGGCCTAGGCTGACAGGCATAAACTTACACAGAGGTGCGATGCCAGATGTACCACGCTCATTGTCCATGTTTCCTAATGCGGTAGAAGCAACGAAGGTTCCATGCATGAAGGATACCTCATCGCATCCTGACTGGGGTGCCACTGATCCCGAATGGCGAGGAATGCTATATGGAGACACGATGCGGTCGCTATTCAGTTCGTCGTGGTTCAGGTCGAAATAGCTGTCAACAATGGCAACCACCACATCGGGACTTCCTTTGGTGATATCCCATGCTTCATAGGCCTGGATAGGTTTGAAATGCCAGCAGAGTTCCTGATGCTGGAATGCTGGGTCGTTGGGCTTGTAGGAGCCAAACTGTATCAGTCCTTCGTGGAAGACAATAAACTGGATATCTGTAATCTGTTGTGGCAAAGCCTCCATAATCTGATTCCGCTCGTCCTGTGGTACCTGTATTTGCAACAGTTTTGTCAGCTTGTCATAATACACTACTTTGTAGTCATCACTAGGATAGAGTGATTTGAATTCGTCGGCCCATTTGTTGAAAGTGTCGTCGTTGGCGGTAGAATTGAGGATGACATTCAGCCTGTCGCCAACAATCTGCTGTCCATCATCATTGGTAATATCGTCATCAGTATGGGGAGGTAGTATGTTGTCATCAGGTGTGGGAAGGTTTACGCTGGGGTTTTCAATGTCATGAGGAACACTGGCCATCGAATCCACCGGCACCCTGACAGGGTCAGGGCTAACCGGGTGGATGATGGGTTCGAGGAGTTCTGCCCGCTCTTCATCGTCATAGTCACTGTCTGCCTTTGTACTCTTGAAAAGGTTCAGCAACAAGATGAGGGCAAAAAGAAGTACCAGGAATCCCAACAGGCGTAGGAACCAGCCTGCTCCCCAGGGTTTCCAGAAAGGCTCTTTGCCACCAGAGGGGACATCGTTTGAGTCAAAATAGGTTTTCTTCATGACGATATTGAAATGTTATTGATGATTTCTGTCAGTTGGCGGTTGGCTTCTTTATCATAGTCAGGCACGTCAAGATGTGCAATAAACGATACACACATATATTCTAGCCAGGTATAGTAGCTTTCTTCGAAAGAGGTGGTCATGGCCTTGGGGTTGTCTGTCAGGTCGTCAAAGAGGGTAGTGAGCTCTTCTTCCTCGAAATGTTCCTGGCGTGTCTTGCCTATATAGTCGAAGACAGGCAACTGGTACTCGTAGGCAATTTTCTTGGCGTTCTCGCAGTCTTTTTCCGTCAGCAGGCTATAGCCGAGGTCTATGACAAACTGGTTGATGGTGCTTGAGAGAATATCGGCCACCAGACTTTCGTTGATGGTGAATACGGCAATAACGTTCACGTATTCCGCAATGGCTTCTGCCATCAAGTCATTCAGCTTCAGGTAGTTGCTCGTCTGGATGATATTGTCAAGCAGTGCTGACATGACCACACCGTCAAATAGCTGGTTACTCAGAAGCTGACTCATGAATTCCTGTGAATTGATTTTCTTCTGCCATCTTTCGTAAACTCTGTCGGCAATGAGACACGAATTCAGCTTCTTCTTGAAGTTTTTGGAGAACAGCAGGTTATGGTCCACATTGCGTTTGACAAGGTAGGCCTGAGCTTCTTCCAGGCTACGCAATCCGTACATCATCTCCAGTCTTTCCCAGCATTCTGCTGCATTATTGCAACCCTTGAAGTCTCGACAACGTCGGAGGATGATCTCGTAGTCAGTGAAATTATTGTTCTTCTCACCCAGCTCGCCACTATTGATGAGCTGGTGGATAATCTGCAGGCAACTGGTCTCCGTAACTTGCAGTGCCTGAAGCAGATGACCAAAGAAATAGTTGTCTTCATTGCAGGTGAAGTCCATCTCGCGAATGATGGAGTTGGCCTTGCGGATGTTTTCACGAAGTATCTCGTCTATATCTTCTGAGATGTGGTACTCCTTGAGCACATCCAGCAACTTGGTCTTGCACTTGTCGAGCTGATTGGCAAACTGACGTTCGCGAGTGACGAGAAGTCTTCCTGCTACAACCGACAGATTCTCAATGATAAACACCGATCCGTCGTTGTTCCTTGATGCTGCAACATCCCATGAGAGGGCTCTGTCGTCGAAGAACATGGAGGCATCGGGGCTGTTAATGAACGAATTGCGCATCTGCTGATAGTATTCATCGGTCATATAGCCCTCTGTGTTGGCTTTCTCACGTGGATATTCATGGCCAGTCTCTTCAAAGCCTTTGTAAAGTTTGCTGGCTTTCGGACCTGAGTATTTGAAGTCGCGCAGCAGATAGCTATTCTTGAATTTGTTGCCAGGAGCAGTCCAGTTGTTCAGCCACCAGTTGGGGGTAGCAGAGTTGAGGCACTGGTCATAAAGCACTTTACTGAAACGGTCAGCCCACCGGCTGTCAATCGATTTCTTTTCGTTGGCGGTGGAGGTTGGTCTCACTGCCATATCCATGTTGAACTTGGTACCGATGTAGAACAACGGGGGAATATTGCCTGTGCTTTCTATGGTGCTCTGACGTTCTTCTGGTGTCTCTCCAACATATTTGCGCACCCAGTCGTCCAGCAGGATGTAGAGGTTGGTGACGTCGTTCTGGTATTGGTCGTGGCAATAGAGCAGCACGTTGATGGCCGACGACTCGTTGTATTTATTAAATAGGTATGCCACTTTTCCACGAAGGAATACCTTCACGAGTTCTTCTTCCGATGACAGGGCTGCTATCTGCAAGTTCAGACGTGAACGGGCACCTGGGAAGTCCAGCAAGTCGTTCTCCTTGAGGATATTCATCTCGATATTGCCCTTCTTCAGCTTTGCCTGTGACTCAGCATCCATATCCGAGAAATCATAGCTGGCACTGTTAGACAGGAATTCGTCCTCGATCTTGATGACAATCTCTGCACAGATGGCACAGATGTCGCTCTTGGACAGATGCTCAATCTTTTTCAGTGTTTTACTGTCGTCGGTCTTGATATATGCGTCAGTGAAATACTGGTTGGTAGTATTGAAAATCTTCATCAGACAGTCAACACTCATGATGGTGTTGGGTTTAATGCCTTCGTGCAGCACGGCCTCTATGGGCAGATAGACCTCCTTGGCATACGACAGACTGCGTTGTGCCTTCAGGATATGGTTGAACAGATGGTTGATATCTGCATTGCGATGCCACAGGATGGAGAAGACGCTTTCCCAGTCTGTGGAGGGAATCTTATTGGCTACCAATGCCACCTTGTCGAAGAAATACGATTTGTTGAACGACTGTGCATTGTTGATATTCCTGGCGAAATAGTCCTTCATGTCGAGGATATCATCGGCTTTCAGGGGTGAGTTGCTCACCTCGGGCAGGTTGATGTATTTGTCGCGAATGGCGTCTGCCTCTTCGTTGATGGCGTTCTCACCTTCTGATGTCCAGTTCTTCAGATCGTGGTAGTAGCCGTCACTGAGAATGGTGATGATATCCGATACCGAGAGGGTCTTCATCAACAAGGGGTAGGCGGCCACATATTTATTCTCGTCACGTGAGAAGGACGAGAAACGGGTAACGACGCCTGTGGCCTCTGTGTTGTCGGTGATGGGGTTGATCTGCTCAATAAAATCATAGTACGTGCCGTTGGCTTTCACCTTGAAGGCGTTGCCGTCTTTCTGAAGAATGCAGTTCATCAGATATGATTTGCCTACCTGGCTCTTGCCAAAGGCAGCAATGCCGGGGTTGTCGTTCTCTGCGGCCAGGAGCTTGTATAGCTTCCTGCGTTCCTCTACCAGTTGCATGAAGCGTTGCTCATAGTGCTCTGACTTGTTGCGCTTAATCCATGCTAAGGCTTCGTCTATGAGTCCGATTTGCGATTTGATCTTCTGTATCATAGGTGTGAATTTTCTTCTGTTTATGTGTTATTTTACTGATAGTTCAAACTCACCTTTGTCGAGCCAGTACTTGCCGTCGTCTGTGATTGACTGCAGGAGAAGGTCGACAGACGACTTGGGGAGTGTGTTGCCCTGTTCGTCCATCACCTCGTCTATCTCCAGGTCTTCGCGACTCTCGTAGTAGTTGCGGGTCAGGGTGATGCGTAGCGTGTGGCTGTTGGTCTTGTTGTAAATGGCATATAAGGGACGAGCCTGATAGAGTGGGGAATTCAGCTGCTTGCATCCTATGAAGGCTGGGAACACCACAAACTGTACGGTGGCCGAGCTCTTGTTGGGAGTGAGATAGCTCGTTGGCACCTGTTGGCGACGGGTGTTGTAGTCACCAATATAGTGGGCTGTCGACTTCATGGTGCTAATCATTCGGCTGAAGTCGATCGAAAGACCATTGAAGCCTGTGCTGGAGGCAAGATGTCCTACCATTGCTCCTACGGCTACTACCGACTTCTGATCGTAGAAATAGCCCAGACCATCAGCAAAGGGATACCACGTTCCTACCCGATAGTCGTTCAGACGTATCAGACGGTCGGGAGAGAGGGGAACATACTTGATAAACAGCTCGGTAATAGGGTCGAGGGACGATGGACGGCCTGCAAGAATGAGCACATCACAGTGATGGGCATATAGGACTACTGAGAGCTGACGCATCAGAGGCTCAAGGGTGTTCTTTACGATAGAGGCCACTTCCTGAGGGTCAAATCGCCAGGATAGCTCCTTGAAACTGAAACCGAAGTGCTGTTCGAAATAGTCGAGCAAATAGTCGGCAGGCTCCAGGTTGGCAAACAGTTCCTCATAACTATATACACGCGAGGGTCGTTTCAGTCGCAGTAGCTCCATAAACGTCTGGGCAAGAGGCAGCGAGACCTGGGTGTTGAAGTCTACTCGGCAACGGCGGTCGTGGTGTCCCATCATGCTGCTGTCGAAGCCGAAGAAGTCGCGAAGCAGATTCAGGGCAAGGGCCTTTGTCAGATTGGCACGACGTTCTGCATTGGTTTCGTTGATGATGTCGTAGATCTTACCTTCGAATACCGAGCTCTCCTTGATGCAGGGCAGCTGGCGAAGCTCATCATCGCTCATGGCCTTTAGCCGTGAATGAAGGGCATTGAATATGTTGCCCTGATCTGGCTGGCCAGTCTCTTTTCCTTCAATGATAAGGTTCTGGATGATGTTGTGCAGGATTTCGTCGCCTGCCAGATAGAAGCTGTCCCAATAGAGTGGGATAGGGGTAAGCAGACTTGTGCCCTTGCCAACACATTGGTAGGAGCTAATCATGACGTCGGTGGTGCCTGCTCCAATGTCTATCGAACCAATTGTCAGTGAGTTGCCTTCATATCCCTCGGCCTTTTCTTCAGGCCTTACATGACCTTTCAACTCGAAGAACTTGTGGATCTCGCCACTGTAGCGTTGGGCTATCTCTGCATAAAGGTACACAAGCTGGCAGCATGAGGCTTCGTCAAAACTCCACATCCGCTTTTTGTCCGAATCATCGTCATCTTTTATTTTTAACGACTGCGATGTAGGGATGACAATGGGATTGCCAATCATTGCTGAACGTTCTTGCAGTGACTTCAGGGCATCTTCCGCACACTGGCGCAACTTGATTTGCTCCTGAACGGGCATGGCTGTCGGACAGGTCAGGATGATGTGCTTTAGCTGTCTGCGGCAGTCCAGATTGCCATGCTTGTTGCGGAATTTGATCGAGTTGATCTGGGCTATAGCCTGCTGGAAAATCTCTATGAGCACAAACGTCATCAGCGAGGCACGAGAGTAGTTGCTGCCATCAGGATTGCTATCCGAGGCTGTGCTGCCTATATAGTTGCCAACATGGTCGAACTGCTCCGACAGACGGGGGATATAGATGTTACGAGCCAGCTTGACACCATAGGGATCGCTTGTCGTAATCAGATTTTCCCATTTTCCTTCAAAGGGACGGATGTCCCACAGATAGCGCTTGGGACTACTGTAGTTGGTGGTCTTCTCGCTCAGCCCGTCCTCTTCCAGCGAACGGTAGACAAGCCGTTTGGCTTCATCGCCGATACGGACAAATGATGGCCATTCGAAGACATCGTCATCCAGGACAATATCGCTGCCAAAGTCGGCTTTCCTGAAGGCAAGACGCATATCGAAAGATTTCTCATAGGTGCGGGATGGATCACTCATGTCTCTGATTTCCAGCATCATGGCCTTGGTGAAGTCACTCTCTTCAAACAATACGCCACAGGTGCGCGAATTGCCAATGTCCAGTACCAAATCAACGTCTATCTGCTTTTGGGTGTTGTTGTGAAGGGTCACTTCCGGGGCTGCACCAAGTAGACGGATGAAATTCACCAGATAAATGTAGTAGCCTAGATATTTGTGTGATTCATTACGGTCCAGCTGCCCTAGGAGGGAAGAGATGTAGTCGGAAAAGGCAGAGAAATACTTGCTCGTCGACATGAAGTCCAAAAGCTGGTCGGCACGGTTGCAGAGTGTGTAGACTTTCGTGTCGCTCTCGTCATCATAGAAGTAGGGACGCTTATAGTGCGTGATGGCATTGTTGTCTATGCCAAGGGTCAGAAGATTGTTGGGGTAGGCCAGTGGGTCGTTGTCACCAAGGGTGGTGTCAAAAGCCCAGAGGAAGCGGTAGCGGCCTACGTCTTTCTTGCTACCGGCTCCAACATATTCTATCTTGACTCGGCACCAGGTGAAGGGGTCGCTATTGGTGGTACCGTCGATGTCTAACTCAAACATCGGCATGGGCAGCCATTTGCCAAGAAGCAACTCGAATGCTGGCTTCTGGCTGCCGTCAAAGCGTGACTTCACACGATAGCCGACAAGGGAGTTGATGTTGAAAATGCCTTCATCACCATCCTTGTAGGTCGAGAACTTGGTGGTGGACTCTCCTTGTTTCAGCTTCTGAAGTCCCGATTCGTCAAGCTCATCATGGCCATTGGCACGCAGTTGGGTCTTCTCACTCCTGCGAAGTTCGTCAAGCGGAATGTATACTTCCTCTTCACTATGATAGTAGAGAAAATCAAAGAATAGATCACCTGTCAGTGGGTCTCTGGGCTCGCAAAAGGTGTACTTCAGCGTACGTCCGTTGGAGAAGGCCAGCTGCTCTGAAGGGTTGAATTCTTTTTCCGTGGTGATGAATTGTATACCACTATTTGCTATTAGATGTTCCATCGTATAGGGCTTTTGGTGATTATTTTGGGTTGTTCCGTTAGGTGAGGATTCCATTACAATCTGCAAATATACAAAATTTTAAATAATCTGACAAATTTTTTCCTTTCTTTTTTGGCTTCCATCTGTCTTTTTCGAATTTTCAATGGCTCAGATGTCAATATTGTTGTTTTCCAAGGGCCCTTCTTATATAATTGATGTCTATGTTCTAGTGTGGCTATGTCTGTGTTCAAGAGTGGTTATGTCTGTGTTCAAGAGTGGTTATGTTTTCGTTCAAAACGTTCAAAACTTGATTTTCAAGTAGCAGTTGGCTTGAATTCTGTAGGTAGAAATCAGGCTCTAGCAAAACGATCTTACATCTTCATCCACATAGTACTTTTTTCTTCCACACTAGGAAAATTTTTCTTCCACACTAGGAAAATATTTCTTCCACACTAGGAAAATATTTTTTCCACACTAGGAAAATATTTTTCCCACACTAGGGAATAATTTTTGTTAGTTAGGAAACGGAAAATGTCTCTTCCCTCCAAAGTCTATTTTTGGGTGTGAAATTCGGATTTAGAATTGCTTGCTCAGAGGATGGAGCATATCTCCCAGCTGGGATAATTCTTATCCGAAAAGAGTGCGAAGTGCCTCTTCCACCTTGCGTACAGGATGCAGTTCTATGCCTAGCTTCTTGTGAGCAAACGAACGCATGTTGTAACGAGGGATGATGATATGCTGGAATCCTAGTTTCTCTGCTTCCTGCACCCGCTGTTCAATTCGAGCCACAGGACGAACCTCACCACTCAGTCCCACTTCGCCACACATGCACCAACCACTCTCAATGGGGGTATCAACATTACTTGAAAGAATGGCAGCTATAATGCTGAGGTCCATTGCCATATCTGTCACTCTGAGACCACCGGCAATGTTGATAAACACGTCTTTCTGCATCAGCTTGAATCCTACACGTTTTTCCAGTACTGCCAACAGCATGTTCAGTCGTCGTTGGTCAAACCCTGTTGCAGACCTCTGAGGGGTACCATAGGCAGCCGACGACACCAGGGCTTGCGTTTCCATCAGGAAGGGACGAACACCTTCTATGGCTGCGCTAATGGCTATTCCTGATAGTCCTTCGTGGTCTGAGGTGAGTAAGAGTTCTGAGGGGTTGGAGACTTGTCTAAGTCCATCTTGCCGCATCTCGTAAATACCTAGTTCAGAGGTACTTCCAAACCTGTTCTTCATGCTTCGCAAGATGCGGTACATATAGTGCTGATCACCCTCAAACTGAATGACCGTATCCACGATATGCTCCAGGATCTTGGGACCTGCCAGCGTCCCTTCCTTGGTGATATGTCCAATCAGGATGACAGGCACGCCACTGGTTTTGGCAAAACGCAGCAGGGAGGATGCACATTCGCGAACCTGAGCTATGGAACCAGCACTCGATTCCACTTCCTCAGTGGCTATCGTCTGTATGGAGTCAATCACGACCAGATCAGGCTTCACCTCTTTGATCTGTTGGAAAATACTCTCCAGCGAATTCTCACATAGAATGACAAAGTTGTCGAGCTCGACAGAGGCAGGGTTCAGTCGTTCTGCACGCATCTTCAGTTGATGAGCACTCTCCTCACCGCTTACATAGAGAATCGTCATCGTACTGCCGGCAGCAGCACAAAGATTGAGCATCGTCTGTAGCGATAGTGTGGATTTTCCTATGCCTGGCTCACCACCCAACAGCACGATACTGCCAGGTACGAGTCCTCCTCCAAGCACACGGTTCAGCTCCTCATCACCAGTAGATATCCGTCGGTCGTCACTGCCCTTGATCTCACGTAGTCTCACAGGACGGCTGGTGCGTAGTTCGTGCCCAGTACTAGCTGCAGCATTGGCAGCGGCTTTTCTGCCTGTATCAGCAGAGATCTTTATTTCCTTGAACGTGTTCCACTGTCCGCAAGCGGGGCATTTGCCTATCCACTTGGGGGATTCCTGTCCGCAATTTGAGCATACATATGCTGTTCTGTCTTTTGCCATGTTATGATTGTTATTTGTTGCTGAGTTACTATAGGTTGTCGTTTCTCCAAGATCCTCGAAAGGCTAGCGTGCTGCTTGTTTTCATTCCTTTTTGATATGAATGTCTCGCTGTGGGAAAGGAATCTCGATATGGTTCGCGTATAGGGTGTCGTAAATGGTGTTGAGCACATCACTGACCACATAGACCTTATTTACGGCATCTGTCCATATATACAAGATGAAATCGACACTGGAATCATTCATGTTTGCTACTACGGCAGTCACCGACTTGGTGTTGTCAGCCCACTTGTGATGTAGCTTGTTGACAGCATCTTCCACAAGGAGCTTGACCTGCTTGAGATTGGACCCATAGGCCACTCCAAACGGGACGGCTGCCAGGACATAGCCATGATTGCGAGTCAGATTCTTGTAGTTCATGTTGAAGAGCTGGCTGTTCTTGAAAGTGATTACCTCACCAAACAGCGACTCCACCACCGTAGAAGTATAGCTGATGGAAGTCACCTTGCCTTTGGTGCCGTCAACCTCGATCCAGTCACCAACTTTCACTCGTCCCGTCATCAAAGTGGCACCATAGTAGATGTTTTCGATGATGTCTTTCGAAGCAAAGCCAATACCTGTGGAGAGCCCTCCTGAAATGGCAAGCAACCAGGCCACGCTGACATGCAAGATGCTGAGTGACATGAGCAGCCAAACACCCCACACGAAGACCTGTATCACATTCTTACCCATCACCTCCCGGCTGGCTGCCGTCGAGGGATCGTTAGTCTGGAAATGAAGCCTAAGCAACGATAGGATGGTATTGGCTATATATGAGAAGAGGAACCAGAGGTTTATCACCATTGAGAGTTTCAGGATGCTAACCTTCAGATTCTCCAGGTCAATGAAATTGCTCTTGAAGATCTGCCAGCAGAGGTCTCCCAGATTGAACACGTCGGCAGCCCAATAGATAGACAGCATAACGGAGCACACACCTATCCAGGGGAGTATCACCTTATCGAAAAACAGGTAGAACCACGACTGTGTGATAGGCTTCGAGTCGAAGTGATGCCGATGTCCATACAGTTTCATATAGCTGCCCAGACAGGTGATGGTAAGAATGCAGGTAAGCTGCATGATCCACCAGATGAGCACCTGGACAGCCATTAGCGTATAGCCTAGCCACGAGCATGCCAGCGAGAAGAGGAAGATACCTAGTGAGATATAGGTGTAGAACATATCCGAACGTGGGACATTCCGATTGTGTTTTCGAATGACCATCCACTGCCAGAAAGTGCAGAACAACAGTATGATTGGGAAGATCATATTGACCAACTCGCTAGGAATCAGCACTATGCGGAAGGCAATGACGATAAAGCCAACAACCACAAGGGGTGAATAGATGTGGAAGGCACTTCTTATCTGGTCACCTTTCACCCTCAGGAGCAAAGAGATGAGGATGACACCCAGCAGCCAGGCATATTCGATGAGTAGACCACTGGCCATGATGAAGAAATTCTGCTGAAGGGTGGCCCGCATGATGCCCAGCACAGCAGCAAAGGTGACGGTGGTGGATGCCATGATGATGCAGGCTCGCTTCTTGAGAAATTCACGGGTGTGGAATCTTCGTGGCATCAGCTTGAAAGCCAGCATATTAAGGGCAATGGCAAGAATGACATAGAAGAGAATCATTAAAAACAACTGGATTATCACCGTACTGTCCCAGTCGCTATTCTGGTTGGAAGGTCTGTATTTTTCTTCCACACTGACTTTCAGCTCCTCCCACCTGGTGCCAAAGTTGCGCAATAGAGAGATGTAGTTCTCTCCACCATTGCGGAAGATTCCCTTCTGGATGTCGTTATAACGGATGTTGGCATAGTCGTTGAGATATTTCAGCCGCTGTTCTGTGTTCTCATATATATTAATGTAGTCAGATATCCTATCTCGTGTGTCGTTCAGATTATTATGGATACTAGTGGCCAGAGTCAGGCATACCGTACGGTCGATCTTTGCATCGTCTTCCAATATGCTGGGACTGATTTGTTTGAGGCTGACCACGAGACTGTCGTATTTCGCAATATCCTTATCGAGTTTTTCAATGTATGACCTGAATGGCAGCTGCTGCCGTTGGAAATTCAGATATTGCTCCGTGGCCTCATGACAGGCATAGGTGAGGTCAAAGACATAGTTCTGCTGCTGTGAGTAGAGCATCAGTGCATTCTGGTTGCTTCGCTTGATGGTTTCCCTCAGCTGCTGTATGATGTCACGTGTCTGTTGCTTCCGTTGTTCTGCCATCTGCGTAAGTTCCATCTGAGTCTCTGTCAGTTCCGAACGCAAGACCTTCAGGGTTTGCTCCAGATTCTGTTCTTTCAGAACGGCATGAGCCAGCAAGGTGGAAAACACCAAGATAAATAGTATCGTAATTCGCTTCATATCAATATAATACGCATTTATTATTTGAGTATCAAATTAAGACAAGACCAGTCCTCTTCCTGTAGCTCTTTTTCGCATGTCAAGCCCAATGTCTCTGCCTTTGCTATAAGTTGGGGCACATCTTCTTTGTAGAATCCACTGATGAGCAATCTGGCATGTGGCTTCATGGCCTTCCTGAATCGAGGCATATCATTCAGGAGAATGTTTCTGTTGATGTTGGCCATTATCAGGTCAAAATGCTCATGAAGGCTTTCGATGACGATGGAATCGCCTAAAATGGATGTGAAACGTTGTTCCACACCATTGATGATGGCATTGTGACGGGCATTGTCCACACTCCACTCATCGATGTCATATCCTACAGCACTCTGAGCCCCCCGTAGTAGAGCCACGATGGCAAGTATGCCAGTGCCTGTACCACAGTCAAGCACACTGTTGCCTTCCAGCGACATGTCCATCAGTTCTCCTGCCATGAGTCGTGTGGTCTGATGATTGCCTGTGCCAAAAGCCAGCTTTGCATCTATTTCTACCATCAGCTGGTCATCGGAGATAGGGTGGGGTAGGTGTCTGCCATCATGAATCAACAGCTGGCCACCTATGGCAATAGGCTGGAAACCCTCTGTCTCCCATTGTTCGTTCCAGTCGCGATGGTCAGCCTCTTTCACCTGATAAGTGACAGAAACACCAGGGAAGGGCAACTGACTAATCACCTGGTCTAGCTGATTGGCAGAAAACAAATCCTGTTGAACATATCCTGTCAGACCTTCATGTTCTTGCCGGAAGGTCTCAAATCCCGTTTCACCAGCCATTGCCGCCAGCACATCGCAGACATCCTGATAGCACTCCTGTGGAGCAGAAATTCGGAAAAAAACCTCTAAATACCTCATTCTTTAGTTAATTTAGGCTGCAAAATTATAAAAAATAGGGAAAATCCTATCATGTTTTAGGGTTTTTCCGTATTTTTGCATGAAAATTAGATGTAATTTTGCATCGTGAAACATTATAAAACAAGTAAGCATATGAAAAAGTGGATTCTTTTGACAGTCATGATGGGAGCCTTCTCGCTCTCGAGTCTTGCACAAGACGACATGTACTTTGTTCCTACCAGGCAGAGTGCAGCTCAGGGGCATGCCAACTACGGAATCGGCAATACCTACTATTCGGGTTCTGACAGAAGTATTGACGAGTACAATCGCAGATGGGAAAGCAGCTACGAGGTGCTGCCTACTGACACTGGCGACATCATCTCGTTTGCGGCTGTGGAGGGTGTCTATCCTGACTCTCTGGGTGATTTTGCCCTGACTCAGAGAATGTCACGCTTCGATGGATATGAGCCTTCACAGATTTATATGGAAGGCTACTACAGAGGCCGCAATGACTCCTGGCATTCACCTTGGTACTACAGCTATTATCCTTGGTACGACAGATGGTATTGGGATCCCTGGTACTGGGATTACACATGGTATTATCCCTGGAACTATGGCTATGGCTATGGATGGGGCTGGGGAGGCTATTATTCCCCTTGGTACTATCGCCCGTACTATCTAAGTTGGGGTGGGGGAGGCTATGTCACCAACCACTCGCCAGGAACCTATAACCACGGACGCTATACCGCCTCCTCAAATCGTGGCTTTGCCACAGGACGTACGCATACCTATTCGGCAGGTACATTTGGCAGCAGCCGCAGTGTGAGCAACAGGACTGGAAGCTATGGAGGCTCTAGGACTGGCATCACCACCACACGTGTAAGGACCACAACGACCACACCTGTCTATTCCAACTCAAATGGTAACTTTGGAGGTAGCGTAAGCAATTCAGGAAGTGGCAGCTTTGGTGGCAGCCGTTCTAGCGGTGGCAGCTCTGGCGGTGGTGCCTCAGGAAGTGGCAGCTTTGGTGGCAGCCGTTCTAGCGGTGGCAGCTCTGGCGGTGGTGGTAGCCGCTCTGGTGGAGGTGGTGGCTTCGGAGGTGGCCGCAGATAATCCTCACATACACATTTTCTATTGTTCAATTTAAAAACGCCATATACATGAAGAAGATTATAGCAATGACTGCTCTTGCCATGACAATATTGCCGGCAGCAGCACAAGAAACATACGAGAATGCCAAGATCATGTGGAACGATCTGAATGGTACGGCACGCTATGTGGGTATGGGAGGAGCAATGGAGGCCCTAGGAGCTGACATCTCGACCATCGGCACCAATCCGGCAGGAATAGGCTTGTTTCGTAACTCGAGTGCCAGCCTCTCGCTGGGAATGGTTAGCCAGCAGGATGGAAAGTCCTTCGGAGGTGGACATACCACCAATATGAGCTTTGACCAACTGGGATTTGTATATTCCACAAAGTCAGGACGTAGGGGGTTCATCAACCTTGGCTTCAACTATCATAAGAGTCGCAATTTCAATTATATCCTCTCTGCTGCAAGTCAGCTCTATGGTGCCTCACAAAATAAGCTGACCTATGCCAAGGCCAAGAACGAGCTGCTGTTTGAAGGTAATGGTGCTCCAAATTTCGACAGACCTTATGTGCAGTGCAATCAACTGGATGACATGTACGCACGCAATCTGCTTTATGACAAGAATAGCAATACGTGGTACTACGAGGAAGCAAACAACTACAATATGGATCGCCGGCACTGGGGATATGTGTCTGATTATGACTTCAATATCAGTGGCAACATCAACGACCGTGTCTATTTGGGGCTGACTATCGGAGTACACGATATGCACTACAAGCACTATAGTGAATATACTGAGTATTTCAATGTGAATTCTCCCATACAAGTAGCTGACGAGCGTAAAATATCTGGATCTGGTGCTGACATTAAGATGGGTATCATATTCCGGCCCATTGAGTTTTCTCCATTCAGGGTTGGAATTGCGGTCACCACACCAACATGGTATGATCTGACAACCAGCAATTACACCTCGATGAGCGACGATGGCGGCTCCGTCTACAATAGCGAAGAATATGATTTCAAGCTTTATACTCCCTGGAAGTTCGGTCTAAGTGCAGGAACCACCGTTGGCAACTATCTGGCACTGGGAGCCAGCTATGAATATACCGACTATGGCTCGATGGATACTCGCTATAACACTGGCACCAGCTACAGCTACTGGTATGATGACTATTATGAGAAGAGTAAAAGCGATGAGGAAATGAATCGCCATAGTGGTGAAAACCTGAAGGGGGTAAGCACCCTGAAACTGGGAGCAGAGTTCAAGGCAGCTCCTGAGGTGGCAGTAAGATTCGGCTATAACTATGTGTCGCCAATCTACAAGAAAGATGGCTTCAAAGATGGCACATTGGCATCTGAGGCATCGTACTATAGCTCTGCTACTGACTACACCAACTGGGAAGCCATACATCGTATTACTTGTGGCGTGGGTATCCAGCTGGACAAGGTCAACCTCTCTGCTGCATACCAGTATTCAACCCAGAAAGGTGGATTTGAACCGTTTATGAGCTATACCGATAAGTATACGGCTGATGACGACAATATTGCTGATGTGGTGAAAGTAAACAATAAGAGACACCAGTTACTGCTTACTGCTACATATTCTTTCTGATTTAGCAAATCATTCTGATTTAGCAAATCTTTCTGAATAGGCAAATCATTCTGAATAGGTAAATCATTCTGAATAGGCAAATCATTCTGAATAGGTAAAGCCTTCACATACATACCTTATTTAATAAGGATTGTATAACACGGATCAATATGGATATTTTCATGTTGATCCGTGTTGTATTGATGATAGTTGTGAAAATAATTCGTAAACATCTGAGCCATTCTTTCTTTTGACGAATAACATCTTTAATATATATTATTGTATAACACGAATCAATGTTGCATTGACCATAGAAACATTTTCAGAGAAGACAATTATTACTCGAATTAATGAGGATATTATCAGATAACTATAACTTTCAGAGAAGATGTTAGATTATTTCTAGAATCGGCATTATGATAAATAGACTTTCTTTTCATGATTATTTTCAACTGAATTATTCCACTATTCTGTTTCATCCATATATTCTGTTTCTGCCATATTATAGCCCAGCAGATTATTTCTTTTCATGCTTTTGTTTCTGCCAGAATTATTGCTCAGTTAATAATTTCTTTTTCCATGTATATTTCTCTTTTATTTACCCTGCGATTTATAATATCCGTATTTTTGTCTCCATATTGCTAATAACTTTATAAAATCATATTGTGATAATTTTGATATTCGAAAATTTATCCGTACTTTTGCACATGAAATCGAAAACGGCAATGAACGACATCAAGAAAATCGTACTTACAGGTGGTCCATGTGCAGGTAAAACGACAGCACTTGTACGCATCATTGAGCATTTCTCAAGTCTTGGGTATAAAGTATTCACGATACCTGAGGTGCCAACGTTGTTCACGCAGGCAGGCATGAACTATCTGACAAAGAACAAAGCTTTTTTCTATGAAGGTGAAAAAGCCACACTGGAAATTCAGCTGGCACTGGAAGACAAGTTCCTCCTTATGGCCGAGCAATGCAACAAGCCCGGTATCATTGTGTGCGATCGTGGAGCCTTGGATATCTCGGCCTATATGAGCCCAGAGACTTGGGAGGATATTACAAGAGCTGTGGGAACCACACCAGTAAAGCTACGTGAGAGATATGATGCCGTTTTACATCTGGTATCAGCTGCTGACGGAGCAGAACAATTCTATACCACAGCCAACAATGCCAGCCGTGTGGAGCAAATGAATGAAGAAGGTCTTCGGATTGCAAGACTTCTCGACAAGAAAGTCATTCATGCATGGACGGGGCATCCGCATCTCAGAGTCATTAACAATCATGATGACTTCGAAACCAAGATGCATCGCGTCATCAAGGAGATAAGCAACGTCCTGGGGCTGCCACAGCCTATAGAGGAGGAACGTAAGTTTATTGTCAAGATAACAGGTCCCCTACCCGATGACTGCATAGAAAGTGAGATTACACAGACCTATTTGCAAGGATATCCTGATGCAGAAGAAAGGCTGCGTAAACGTTCATGGGGAAGAAAGCAGGTGTTCGTTCATACCACTAAGAAGAAAACCACTGACAATGAGCAACTTATGACAGAGAGACAAATCAATCAGCACCTCTATGAACTGATGCTTCCACTGGCCGATCCGAAGAGAAACACGATTCATAAGCTGCGAAGAAGTTTCATCTACAAAGGACAGTTCTTCGAGATTGACACCTATCTGGATGAACTCGACGGACTCGTTATCCTCGAGACGAAAGGAATCACGCAGAGAGAAGAACTCAAGGTCCCGCCATTCCTATGCATTGAAAAAGAAGTAACAGGCAACAAGGATTATTACAACTATAATTTAGCAAAGAAATAACACTTATAAGAATATGATACTCGACAAAATCAACGAACTTCTGAAAGAAGTAGAGAACCTGAGTGCACAAAATGCCGAAGAGGTAGAACAACTACGTCTGAAATATCTCAGCAAGAAAGGTGAGATTACTGCTCTGATGAACGACTTCCGTACGGTGGCTGCTGAGCAGAAAAAGGAGATTGGCATGAGGATCAACCAGCTGAAGCAGATGGCACAGGAACGAATCAACGAACTGCGTGACAACTGTCAGACGGAAAAAACAGACGAGAAAGCGGTTGACCTGACCAGGACCCCCTACCCTATTCAGCTGGGTACCAGACATCCATTGACCATCGTCACCAACGAGATTATTGACATCTTCACACGCATGGGATTCGTACTGGCTGACGGACCGGAAGTGGAAGACGACCTGCATGTGTTCACCAAGATGAACTTTGCGGCTGATCATCCTGCACGTGATATGCAGGATACCTTTTTCGTGAGCCAGCATCCTAATGATGTGACTAAAAACATACTGCTGCGTTCCCACACCTCTAGTGTTCAGGCCAGAGTCATGGAGAACATGCATACTGAAGACGGAAAACTCACCTCGCCCATCCGTGTGATCTGCCCAGGAAGGGTATACCGCAATGAGGCTATCACAGCACGTGCTCACTGTTTCTTCCATCAGGTAGAAGGACTCTATATCGACAAGGATGTCAGCTTCACGGATCTGAAGCAGGTTCTGCTGTCCTTTGCTCGAGAGATGTTTGGTGCTGATACCAAGATCAGGCTCCGTCCCAGTTACTTCCCCTTCACAGAGCCTTCTGCCGAGATGGACATATCGTGCTTCATCTGTGGTGGCGAGGGATGTGGCTTCTGCAAACACACAGGATGGGTAGAGATACTTGGATGTGGCATGGTAGACCCCAACGTGCTTGAGCAATGTGGCATCGATCCTAACATCTATAGTGGCTATGCCTTTGGCATGGGTGTGGAACGTATCACTAACCTGAAATACAGGGTTAGCGACCTCAGAATGTTCTCTGAAAACGACACTCGCTTCCTTCGCGAATTTGAGGCTGCCAACTAAGCTGACTGCATAGGTCCTTTGAAAAGCCATTGCGACAGTACAAGCAAGTCATATACAGCAAAAGAGTCCACATCTGCATGATATGGGCTCTTTTTCTTGATGGTGCTGTGTGCTAAAAATGAAAGCATTGTTCCTATAAGCCGGGTTCTGTCCTGACACGAGGTCAGTGCCTGCCATTTATCTACTGCACACGTCACCATGTGCCTCTAGCGTTCTACCCTCCACCGCAGCCTCCAGTGGGAGACACTCGGGCGAGCAACCCTGTGGCGATGGTATACATGAACTTGCAGCCTCCAGCGGGAACAGCCTGACGATCACCCGCCAGCTGGTGGTCTCTTACACCACCTTCTCACCCTTACCTGCCCTATGGACAGGCGGTTGTTTTCTTCTTCCCCAACCAGCTGTCACCAACTGCTTCTACTTTCAGAAGTGGAGCACTCTGTGCTGCCCGGACTTTCCTCCCGTGATAATCCCTATGGAAAATCGCCAGCGACAAGCCAGAACAGTGCTTTCAGCCTGCAAAGGTAGTAAAACCTTTGGACAAAACCAAATTTTATTTTAATTTAAGTCATTAAACGAATGTAAAATTTATGTGATATCTAGCAAACAGATTTTAAACAGCTATTCTGAAATGTTAAAATGAAAGAAAAGTGTCCGACATTTTGGCAGTATCTCGTTTTTTGACGTTATATTTGCATCACGATAGACAAATAGAATATAAGCTTTTAACAAAACATGACAAATATGAAAAAGATTGCAAACTATCTGATTCCTACCACCAGTGTGGTAGCATTCGTGTTCGCTATTGCTGCATTCAACAATTCTCATGCAGCAACACAAACTCCCAGTCAGCCACAGAAACCTGAAATGCTTACTACCCAGGCCATACCAGCGGCACAACCCGTGGATCTGACAAGGGCAGCAGAAAGGGCTCTGCCGTCTGTCGTACATATTAAATATGTACAGAACTCCAAGATTCAGACCGTTGAAGTGACAACCGACCCCTTCGAGGACTTCTTCAGCGATCCTTTCGGAGGATTCTTCGGACCACGCCAGAGAGGACAGGGAGGCACACAGAAAAGACAGGTGCAGACACCCAAGCGCACTGCTACCGGCAGTGGTGTCATCATCTCTGCAGATGGATATATCGTGACCAACAACCATGTCGTGGATGGGGCTGACGAGCTGACTGTCACATTGACAGACAATAAGGAATATTCCGCACGCATCATCGGTGCCGACAAGACCACAGACCTGGCACTGATCAAGATTGACGGAAGAAACCTCCCCGCTATCGAGATTGCCAATAGCGACAATGTGAAAGTGGGTGAATGGGTGCTTGCCATCGGCAATCCACTTGGCCTGAACAATACGGTTACCGCAGGCATTATTTCTGCCAAGGCACGCACACTGGGTGCCAATGGCGTGGAGAGCTTTATCCAGACAGATGCTGCCATCAATGCGGGCAACTCTGGTGGTGCACTGGTCAATACCAATGGCCAACTGGTAGGTATCAATGCCATGCTCTATTCTCAGACAGGATCTTATAGTGGCTATGGCTTTGCCATTCCAACGGCTATGATGAACAAGGTGGTTGACGACATCAAGAAGTATGGTACCGTGCAACGTGCCATGATTGGTATTCAGGGTGGCGACGTGAAGAGTTTCGTTGATGCCCAGAAGGAGGAAGGCAAGGAAGTTGACCTTGGCACCATGGAGGGTATCTATATTAATAAGGTTGTAGAGGAGAGCGCTGCTGAGGAAGCTGGACTCGAGAAGGGTGACGTAATCATCGAGGTCGACGGACAGAAGATGACTAAGTTTGGCGATCTGTCAGGAATCATTGCCCAGAAGCGGCCTGGCGACAAGGTGACACTGACCTATCTGCACAACAAGCACAAGCAAACCAAGACCGTGACACTGCGCAACGAGCAGGGCAATACCAAGGTGGTGAAGAATGCCGATCTCGATGTGCTGGGGGCTGACTTCCGCGAGGTGACGCAGCAGCAGAAAGAACAGCTCGAGATCCAGTACGGACTGGAGATTATCAAGGTGAACAATGGCAAGATCAAGGATGCAGGAATACCAAAGGGATTCATCATCCGACAGGTCAATGACGAAGCCATGAAGACTGTCGAGGACCTGCAGGATATCGTCAAGGAAGCCAGCACCTCAAGCGAGCCTGTACTCATCATCAAGGGTGTCTTCCCCACGGGCAAGAAAGGTTATTTCGTAGTCCAGCTGGCTGAATAGCTGACAAGCACACCATAAGAGACTGAAGGTTGAAAAATCGTTAAAGATGTACGTCTTGTGAAATTTTTTCAACCTTCAATCTTTTTTTTCATTTTTTATTACTACCTTTGCATCTCCAAGATAACACTGAAACCAGCATGAGGCAGCTCAAGATTACTAAATCTATTACAAATCGAGAAAGCGAGGCACTTGAGAAGTACTTGCAGGAGATTGGGAAAGAAGAAATGATTGGCCCCGAGGAAGAAGTCGAACTGGCCCAGCAGATCAAAAGAGGAGACCGCAGGGCCCTGGACCGTCTTACACGAGCAAACCTAAGGTTTGTCGTTTCGGTTGCCAAGCAGTATCAGAATCAGGGACTATCGTTGCCTGACCTCATCAACGAGGGCAATGTGGGGCTTATAAAAGCTGCAGAGAAGTTCGATGAGACACGAGGTTTCAAGTTCATCTCCTATGCCGTATGGTGGATCAGACAGAGCATCCTACAGGCCATTGCAGAACAGAGCCGCATTGTCAGACTGCCTCTCAATCAGGTGGGATCACTCAACAAGGTCAACAGGGTTGTCAACAAATTTGAGCAGACATACGAGCGAAGGCCATCTATCGAGGAGATATCAGAACGGGTGGACCTGCCACACGAGAAGATTGACGAGGCCCTGAGCGTAGACACAAGGCATATCTCCGTCGATGCACCACTCAATAGCGAGGATGACGGATCGCTGCTCGATGTACTGGTCAACAATGATGCTCCTGCTGCAGACAGAAACCTCTTCGACGAGTCGCTGAAGGCAGAAATAGATATTGCGCTAACTAAGCTCAATGAAAGGGAAAGGAACATCATCAGGGCTTTCTTCGGAATAGGAGAGCAGGAACTGTCACTCGACGAGATTGGAAGCAAGTACGGACTCACACGCGAACGGGTCAGGCAGATCAAGGAAAAAGCATTGCGAAAATTGCGCTCAAACAACATACATAAATTATTAAAAGCATACTTAGGACAATGAAAAAGACCATTCTACTGATGATGATGTCTGCACTTCTTGCAATATCCGTCAACACCAGTGCAGCAAGGCAGCCAGTACCCAGGATATACATGTTTGGCGTGGCAGCAGCTTTTACTGACACCATAGTCCACTTTACTGACATTCAGGAAGTTGACAGTGCCTGGATAAATACCAAGAACAATTTCCTGCTCGAACGACAGGCATACTCCTATCAGCTACGCGACTATCTGGATCAGATCATGCAGATGCCACATCGCACGTGCATCGTCTTCTATTCGCTGAAAAAAGAGAAGCTGGAGAAGAAATACCAGAAGATGATGAACCTGTACACCAAGTCGAAAGACGGCAAGGCTCATTTCGACCTCAGGCAACTAGACAAGGAGCATTTCCGGTTCAGAACCGTTTCGTCAACACCCGACCTAGAAGAATCCCCTCAGTAAAAACGAGGGGATTCTTGTTTTCTTCCCCTTGACGTGAGAAGTCAGCAACTGTCATCGTGGCAGAGCATCAACCCTCCGCGAACGACAGGACTTCTGTTAATCAAATAGTAATGAATGTGACCCCACAAGAAAGAATGCTGAAAATGTCAGCGATGAATAAAATAACAACCACCCGTAGGAATAAGGACTCATCTATGACAGCATAGAACGACTGTAATGCTGTTTTGCCGACAGACGAGAGTCGTTTGCCTGTCGCCAGCTTTTGAGCGGAATACGGGACTCGAACCCGCGACCCTCGGCTTGGGAAGCCAATGCTCTACCAACTGAGCTAATTCCGCATTCACAGGAAAAAGAGAAAAGGGACTTTACATCCCCTACCCTTTCACCCTGGAGCCGATACCCGGACTCGAACCGGGGACCCACGCATTACGAATGCGTTGCTCTACCAACTGAGCCATATCGGCAACCTGTGACTCCACTTGTTCAGCAAGATGAACTGATGTCTTTCCGCTGCCATTTCCGCAGCCATCAGGTTCAACTCCTTGTAAGCGGATGCAAAGGTATACATTTTTTTTCTTTCCCGCAAATTTTAAACTTATTTTTTTCCATTTTTCCTCTTTCCCATCTGATGCGTCTGCCTTAGTACAGCACACATTGTCAGAAAAGGAGAACCATTTTCACCTTTCATATCTAACCTTTCATATCATCGCAGATTTCTTGCACAACATAGATTTCTTGCACAACACAGATTTCTTGCACAACACAGATTTCTTGCACAACGCAGATTTCTTGCACAACACAGATTTCTTGCAGTCGTTACATTGTGTAAGCGAACAAGGTCGATTTCCCCTTTTCCCTTTTCCCCTTTTTCCCTTTAACATTTAACATCTCACAAAAGTAAAGCCCCTCTACAAGCTTCGATACCTATGAGGGGCTTTTAAAATTGACCTCAGCCTTCAGACCTCAGCCTTCAGCCTTCTAAAATGGTCCGCATCCCATGCAGCTGGTGGTTCCCAGTGCAGTCAGAGCCGCAGTGATGATGCTGGCTACTACTTGGAGGACTGCCCTCCAGAATTCTTTGTTCTTCATAGTTGTTTAGTTGTTTAGTTGTTTAGTCGTTTAGTCGTTTGGGAGTTGTTTAGTTGTTTGGTTGTTTGGGGGCTAGTTGGCCGTTTGGTTGGCATGGCCACATCCCGCATGGGGTTTTCTAGGTTTTCTTTGAGTCCCAATGAGGGGTACGCAGCACAGACAAGTGGTTTTTCGGTTTTTTCCTGAATCCCTCAACGATGGGCTCCCAACGATGGTTTCCCTGGCGGGTGACCTCCGGCTCCGATGCCCTGCAGTGCATCAGAGCCTTTGGTCAGTGGCTAGTTCATGTCGCCGTTCTCACCACTGCCGCCGTCGCTGCCACCGCTGTTGTCACCAGTGTTGGTGCCGCTGGTGCCAGTGCCGCTGCCACTGTTGTCACCAGTGTCGCTGGTGCTACCGTTCTCGGGGTCCTCGACGGTTCCCTCGTCAGCGGAGGTGACACGCTTCACTTCCTCGCCATTGCGGTCGTAGCAGGTAATCTGAATACTGGTGTTCGCCAGCTCGTCCTTCAGATCCACGTCAGGGGTGAAGATGATGCGTCGGGTGGTGATGAGCGATGAT
>JAIKWS010000001.1 GCA_024684515.1 Prevotella sp. | reverse complement strand
GCTAGGTGGTAACGCTAGGTGTAATAGATAGTTCTGCAGACCCCACCCCGCGCCTTCGGCTAACCCCTCCCCTAAGAGGAGGGGAGGGGAGCGCCATCCGGCCATGACACTATCCTTGTTTAGCGAGATTACAGATTGTTCATAAGGATTTCAACCGCACAGGTCGGACTTTTGGCATCTAGCTATGACATCAGGCTTGAGGCTATGACATCTAGCTATGGGGCTTATGCATCTAGCTCACTTGTAGTGGGATTACGGCTCGCTTGTAGTGGGATTACGGCTATGAGGCTTTATGAGGCTTATGCATCACAGAGGGCCACCATACCATTGGATTCCCTGATACTGCCATTCTGCAGCATGATGCTGAGGGTGCCATTGATAGTTTCCACAATCTTTGTACCGGCATTCGAAAAGCCGAGCTTGCGTGCTGCCAGCGTAGCAATCTTCTCCATGGGGAGCGAGAACTCCTCGACGATGACCTCATGCACAGCGTTCATTACCTCACAGACGGGAATCTCGGTGATGGCCCGTGGCGATGGTGCGCGGTAGGTATGATAGTCTCTGGAGCTCTTCTCGTCGAGCCATAGGCTGTTGATGCCATCGAGGCTGACAGGATCTCTATAGAGACTCGCTGCAGCCAGCGATACTGCCCGCTGGATGTTGGCTCCGGCATGTCCGAACCCGAAGATGCGTGCCACCCGTTTGCACAGATAGCCCTCGGTGATGGGCTGTTCCTTGGCCAGTATCTGCCTAATCACCTTCAGGTTATAGCTTGCGGTGGGATTATAATCAGCCTTGTCGATGGCTTGTATGGCGACGTCGGCTTCCAGATAGGGCGTCTGTCCCTGGTTTCTGGCAGGTTCCTGTATGATGTCTGCCTTCTTGATGTTGTCAGCACTGAAAGCCTTCAGCAGACGGGACTCGTTGGACGTCTCTTCCTGCTGCTTACCTTTTTCCCGTGCCTTCAGCTCGTCGAGCAGTTGCTGTGTACTCCTCTCGCGGTTCTCGTACCAGTCAACAGAATACACCCGCATGACGTTCCATCCCAGCATCTTCATCACGGTGGGCTGTACAATCTCCCTGTCGCGTGTGGTCTTCGTCTCATAATAGGTCTTGCCGTCGCAGAGTATGCCGAGGATGTATTGCTCGGGATGATCTTGAGTAGCCACGGCGATGTCGACCTTGAAGTTCGACCTGCCTACGCCAGTCCTGGCAATGTATCCCTGCTGGCTGAGCATGTCGCAGATCTGGCTTACCATCACACTTTGTGTGAAATCATGCGATGTGCTGTCGACCATGGGTAGTCGTCCTGTCTCTGCGAACTCGAGGAATCCCTTCAGTCCTTCCACTCCCTTGGCGTTCGAGCGTCGCAGGTCTATCTGGCTGGCTTTCAGCGTTGAGAAGACAATCATCTCGTAGCGGGCTCTCGACACGGCCACGTTCAGACGCCGCTCGCCACCCACGTTGTTCAGTGGTCCGAAGTTCATTGACACCTTGCCGTTCTTGTCGGGACCGTATCCTACGGAGAAGAGGATCACGTCGCGCTCGTCGCCCTGTACGTTCTCGAGGTTCTTGACGAAGATGGGTTCCTCGCTGTTGTAGGCGATATCCTTCAGGTCGGGGTGTCGGTCCAGTTCTTCCGTCAGGTCGTCCTCTATCCTGTCGCCCTGCACCTTGCTGAATGATACCACACCGATACTGTGCTTGCTCAGCTCTGGGTCGGAGAGTCGGCGGATGATCTCCCTGACGATGGCCTTCGACTCCTCGGGATTGCTGCGAGTGCGTCCCTTGTCGTAGACGCCAGCCACGGGCACGAGCGTCACCTTGGCTTGCTGGTCGTCTACCGACGGGAAGGTGAGCAGCCGGTTGTCGTAGTACTGTGAGTTGCTGAAAGCAATCAGGCTCTCGTGCTTGCTGCGGTAGTGCCAGCTGAGGTAGTATTCGCGTAGCGACAGCGTCTTGCAGTCGTCGAGTATGCTCTCCATGTCGTCGATGTCGGCTTCCTCCTCGTCAACCTGTGTGGTAGAGAAGAAGCTGGTGGGTGGCATCTGCTTGCTGTCGCCGACCACGATGAGTGCCTTTCCCCTGGCGATGGCACCTACAGCCTCGCTGGTGGGCATCTGTGATGCTTCGTCGAAGATGACGAGGTCGAACTTCTCTGTTTTCAGGTCTATATACTGTGCCACGCTGATGGGGCTCATCAGCATGCAGGGACAAAGTCGAGGCAGCAGGGTGGGGATGTTGTCGATGATGCTGCGGATGGAGTTGCCGCGTCCACCATTGGCGATGTTGCGCTTGAGGATGCTGATCTCCGACCCGTCGGCAGTGGCTGCTGACGACGAAGGCACCCTTGCCGCGAGCTTGCTGTATAGCTCCTCCTTGCTCAGTTCCTGGAAGCGCCGTGTGTTGCGCCGGTACTGCTCGATCTGCTGTCGGAACACGGTGCCGTTGAATGTGCGCAGCTGCTCGTCGGCATCTATGGTGGTGGCAATCAGTTTCTGGTAGGCCCCCTTGAGGAAGGACATGATGACATCGTGCGGACGCTCGCCTTGTTCTATGCGGCTGACCACATCCTGCAGGTTCTGCTGGCAGAGCTCCCGCTTCTTCTCTGTCCACAGGTACCAGTCTTTCATCTGCTGATAGCCGTCCAGCCATCTGTCTACCGATGCCAGCACGTCGCTGAGCTGGTTCTGCTGTCGTGTCATCGTGGCCAGCAGTCCCATCTGTTGCTGCAGCTGTTGGTAGGCAGTCAGTATGCTGTTGGCATCTTGCATGAAAGCCTCTCGTCCTACGCTTCGCAGGCAGGCATCGGCACGCTGCTGGTGGTTGAAGCCGTTGTTTTGTGCGTAGACGGCCAGCTGCTGCTGCTGTTGCGACAACTGGTAGCACTGCTGCTGGTAGACTGCCACGCGGTTGAGCACGTCGTCGATGCTCGATTCGAAGATCTGTCCGTATCGCTGCATCGAGCTGACAAATCGTTTCTTGGCGAAATATCGTGGCAGGAACCATTTCTCATTGATGTCGGCCCACTCACGTTGGCATGCTGCTACGTCCATGCGCAGCAGGTCGGGGCTGTAGGCAATCAGCTGTTGTTGCATCTGCTCGTTCTGCTGTTGCTGCGACAAGTGGAAGACGAACATCTCCAGCCATTTCATGTCAGCGGCGGTCTGCAGTTGCATTGTCGTCTTGTAGCTCATATCGCCTAGTGCCTGCTGATAGGCTGCCTGTGTCTGTCTGATCTGCTGTAGCAAGCCTTTGATGCCTTCGGTGGTCTCCAGACGGTTGTCCCTGGGTTCCAGTCCGTAGAGGGCGTTGCTGGCGGGTATGCCCACAATGCTCAGGATGGTGTCTATCTGTTCTATTTGCTGCTTGCAGTTGTCCATATAGCTGGCGGTAAGCAGTTCGCGTGGCGGCAGTCCGTCCTGCATCTGAGGTCCGTCTATGGCTAGGTATTCGGATATGCAGTCGTAGAGGCTCAAGCCGTTATCGCCACGCTTGTGCAGGGCGTCCATATAGCTGATCAGGCTCTTGCGCTCGGCAAACAGTTCTGCGGCGGTGGTGGCATAGTCGGCAGGCTCTTTAATCTTGGTCACGTTCAGTACTTGGTCCATCTGCTCTAGAAAGTGCTTCTTGGTGGCCTTGTTCGAGTGTAGCTCTAGACAGAAGGGTGCCAGTCCGATTTTCTCCAGGCGCGCCTGTACCACCGACAGTGCAGCCATCTTCTCGGCCACGAAGAGCACCCGCCGTCCCTGGTAGAGAGCGTTGGCAATCATGTTGGTGATGGTCTGTGACTTGCCGGTACCTGGTGGGCCGTGCAGGATGAAGGTACGTCCGCGTCCCGACTCCACGATGGCCTCCATCTGTGATGAGTCGACGTCGAGAGGTATGGCAAAATCCATGGGCGAACTGTACTTGTCGATGGTGCGGGCGTCGATACGCTCGTCGTCAGCCTGCTGCTTGTCGCGGTTCTCGATGAGCGATGCCACAATGGTGTTCTCGGCCAGTTTGTCGGCATTGGAATGGATATCGTTCCACATGACGAACTTATTGAACGAGAACAAGCCGAGCATCGATTCTTCGATGACGTTCCATTTCTTCTGTTCCATGATGGCCGCGCGGAAATAGGTGAAAATCTTCTTCACATCTACGCCGCAGTCGTCCTTGGGCAGAGTCTTCAGCGTGTCGAGGTTGATGCTGAAGTTCTGTTTCAGTAGTTCCACCAGCGTGATGTTGAGCATGATGTCTTCGTCGCGCTTGCGGATGATGTATTTGCTGCCGCTTCTCCTGACGATGTCAACAGGCATCAGCAAGATGGGTGCGTAGCGGGGCTGCTCGCTTTTGGCGGTCTCAAACCATCTAAGCATGCCCAGTGCCAGGAAGAGACTGTTGGCACCGTTCTCCTCGAGTGATGTGCGGGCGGCACGATAAACGTAGGTCAGCGCGTTTTGCAGTTCTGGCTCGCTGAGGTACGAGGTAATCTTGTTGTCGCCAATCATCTCGGCCACGAAGGCCTTGTAGTCGGCGGCCTGGTGCTCAGAGTCGTACATGCCGTCGCCGTTGGGTTCTATCTTCTTGCCTGGCGATGGAATGATGAAGTAGTCCTCGCTGTTCTGCAGATGGTCTTCCAGGTGCTCGATGCCAAACGATATGAACGGCACCACGCGGCGGCCCAGACGGGTGTTCAGCAGATTGTTGCGCAGTGAGAAGTCGAGGAGCTTGCGCTCCCAGATCATTTGCTTTGTGGTGGCACGGCCGGTATCCTCCAGCCGCAGGTCGTAGTGGCTCAGCTCGTTCACATAGTCGGTAGCATGGCTGTGCTCCACACCCTCGTTGTCGAAGGTCCACGTGCCGTCTTTCTGTATGCGTTGCGGCATCGGCCGTATGTTGCCCAGTCTGCAGCGATGTATGTCGACATAGTAGTCGAAGGCCCGTTCGTCCTTCAGTTTCTGAAGGGCACTCCTGACGGCTTCTTCGAAGGGCACGCTCTCTGAGGCGGTGATAGCTGTCGACTCCAGTAGCACGAGGTTGTTCACACCATCGGCAGCCTCTTTCAGCAACAGGCTCACGTCGTCGCCCACCATCTGCGGGCTCACCGTAGGCGTCAGCCAGGCGCCAACCATAGCGTGGCTTTTCATCACCACCACCACAGGGTAGATGTTGCAGGCTTCCAGGCATGACGCCACGAGCAGACTGGTGTCCAGGCAGGTGCCCACTTTCTCCGTCAGTACCTTGTCGGCCATGCGTATGCGCTGGCCGCTCTCCTCGAAGCTGGCAGGCGGTGCCGAGTAGACGATGCCCTCCGATCGCAGAGCCTCGTAAATGGCTGCCACCTGCGCCCGCACGCGGTTGCGGTCCTGAGTCTGATACTCGTCCAGTTGCGAGGCGCCTGTCCATTTCTCCAGGAATTGTGCCGCCGCTACCTTCACCCTCGATAGCAGCTGACAGTTGGGCACTACGAAGGCAGCCAGGTGCTCGGGCGTCATGCCTGTGCCTGCCCACTGGTCGTAGGCCAGCAGGGTAATGGGGAAGTCATGCTTCAGCACCTCACCCTGTGCCTCGTCTATCACGACGGTGAATGTGGTGGCAAGCGACTCGCTGATCTGGACTAGTTGCCCGATATCAGGCACTATGGTGATAGCGGTAACCCGGACCGACTGACCGCTCCTGACGCACTCTAGGCGCTGGGTGCTCTCACGGAGATAGTCGCCCTTGATACGGATGATGACCTGGTGCCAGTCGCGCTCCGACGTATTGTCTAATACAAACGTATAGCACGTGTCGGCACCGCAGTTGATGGTTGAGTAGTTGATTGATGGGAGGTACTCGATGGTGAGCACCGCCTGATCGTTTTTGATTTGCTCTTGTCCGTTCATAATGTCGTTGCAATAATGGGGGGCGTCCAGAAAAATGGCGTCGTGATAACAAAATGTCGGTATTTCGTCAACAGTGTCAGCTCACTCATAGCGGGATTACGGCTCGCTCATAGCGGGATTACGGCTCGCTCATAGTGGGATTACGGCTCGCTCATAGCGGGATTACGGCTCGCTCATAGTGGGATTACGGCTCACTCACAGCGGGATTACGGCTCGCTCATAGTGGGATTACGGCTCGCTCACAGCGGGATTACGGCTCGCTCATAGTGGGATTACGGCTCGCTCATAGTGGGATTACGGTCTGATGTATTGACGATGCCGTCAGAACGCAAAGACTGGGCGCACCAGGGCTTTGGTAGTCGCATTCCTCCATGTCGACAGTTTCACGCCAGCCTCACCATATTTGTCTTCATTGAATTTCAGATATATGCCAAATTTGCCGTTCATGCTGGAACTGGACCAATAGGAGAATTGGCGCTTCAAGAAGCTGTACGTCCACCAGTTGCCTGGCTTTAGCATGGTGTCGTTGATTCTGTCGTAGGTCCTGCTTTCGTTTCGTTCGAAGAAGGTTGGAAACGGTCCGTCGGCGGCAGGCTTATCAGCACCTCCCAGTCCTGGCTTGCATAGTATGGCCACCCACTGGGCTGTGCTGGGCAGGAACCACTTGGAGTGGAGTATGGAATTGAATTCGTTGTCGTCCTGCATATAGCTCATGGCGGTCTCTGCTGCCTCCGAGCCCGTCATACGCATGGTAAATGTCTTCATCAGTCCGTCGAAGTCTGTGAGTACGGCAGCACCACCATTACTATTGATGGGGATGAACTGTCCGTAGCCCGAATAGGGGTCTATTTCCACGAGGTAGTCTGAAGTGTTGTTCCATCTCATCTGGTTGTTGTTAGCATTCAATTGCGAGATCACTAGCCCGTGGCCGTAGCCCGATTCCATTTCCGTGGCCTTATCTCCGAACTCGCTGCCGTCGTTGACATAGGCCACGATGCCCAGCGAGGAGGTACCGGCGGCCAATGCTTGCTCGACATTGGGGTAGAGACGGTTGTTCTTGGCGTATATCCACCCTACGTTCTGCTGCGTGGCAAGATGTGCGTCGTTAGCAAACTGATGGGCATCGGATATGGGGCTGAAGTCGAGTCTGGCTCCGGAAATGGCAGAGCGGAACTTGATGACGTTCATCGTGTAGTAGTATTTCCAGTCGTTGTACCAGTCATTCCAGGTTCCATCCTTGACGTATGTCCACGTATGCTCGTTTACTTCATCCAGGCTTTTGCAGTAGTTGGGCACCCATACGAAATGTGCTATGCGGTAGTGGTAGGCGGGCACCCAGGCATACGACCCGAACTCGGCATCTATCCAAATCGTGGCCCCCTGATCGCTGCAGTAGGCATAATTGCGTTCGGTGTTGAAGCCGCCAGGCACGATGTGGTCGGTGCAACCCTGGTGCGAAGGTTTCTTTGTGAGACATTTGTTTGCGAAGAAGAGCCTGATGCTGGCAGCCTTTTCTTTTTCCTCGAGGAAGAAATTGACATAGTCTCTCACGTCCTCTGCCGTGGTGACTTGTCCTTTATCCTTGTTCATTGGATAGAAGCAGCCATCGCCGTCATTATCCAGGTTATGGGTTTCCTTGCCGTCCTTCTCACCGACGCAGAGGTGTACCAACAGACCTGCCGACGAGTTGGAGGCTCTCACGCAGAGGTAATAGCCCTCTACGTATGTGCCACTGGGCACCCAGATGATGTCGCCCACCTGGTAGGGTGAGTTGGCATTGTCGGGGAAGGCGGAAGGCAACAGGTAGTCGATGCGTATCAGGTGTGGCATGCAGGGTATCCTCACCTCAACGTATCCCGTCTCGCGCTGTCCGTCGCCCCGATGGAAGGTCAGTGTGCCTAGCGTCAGTCTGGTGCCGTCGGTCATCAGCGGCATGTCCTCCAGGCTCACGGAGAGTCCGTCGCCAGTGGTGGTGAGCAGATTATCGTTGCCTACCAGACTACGGAAGCGTGCCTCCGCATCCTCAACGTCGCTGCTCGGCACGCTGCGCACATAGGGCTGGCTCTCGTCGAGAATGGTGCCATAGGTAGGCTCATAGTGCTCCTGGTCGAAACGCGGGGGAATAGAGTCGACGTTGGCTAGCGTCTTCAGGATGGTCTTGATGGCTATCTGCTGGACCAGCAGATCTTGCTCCTGTTCTGTGATAGATGCATCGCCGGAATCCGACGAGTTGAAATTTGTGTCACCTTCGTCGGTCGAATCATTCGTCGCAGACTCGTCGCTATGGTCCGAAAGGGTACCGTCCACTTCCTCTGTGTTGGTGTTACTGTTGTCGTCGTCGTCAGAGCACGAAACCAAAACGGTGGCGCTGGCAAACATCAGACAGTAGACTAGAAGTATGGACTTCAGCATTGTAAGGGATAGTGTTTTCTTCATCTTGCTTTAAATGTATAAGTCTTGTCTTATTTTCTCGTGGCAAAGATACACAATTTTTTCCTATTGTACAATCATTTTTCTCATGTTTTTTGTTTTTCCTGCGACAAAGCATACGGAAAAGCGACAAAGCGGTGGCTTCCCTCTTTTTTTTGTCGCACAACTGGCATGGCAGCGATACCTGTACAGATGTTGACACTTTTTTTCCTCGTTGCCGCCTCTGTATGATGACCACGCTTTTTTACCGCGTAGCCATGACTTAAGTGGATATATGCCTTTTTAACTCTTTCCAACGCTTTCCCCATCCTGTTGTGTAACTGCAGGAATATCCTCCTGCGCAAGCATTGCTTCACTCTCTGAAGAGGCGTCTTTTCCTGTCATCTTCTCTAGTTGGACTCGCCCTTGGTAATTCCAGTATGCCTTTTCTGTAATTTCTTTCAATACCTTGCGCCATTCTATCGATGCCCAGAAACCTTCATCTATGACGTATGAGGTTCCATGTATCGTGATCTGATTCTTCAGCTTTTTCCTGGTGCTCTCCACGAAACGATCAGTCGTCTCGCGGACTCCTCCTTTCTCTTCTTTATGCTCTGGTGCGTATTGTTTGATTACCTCAATAAATCGTTTGCCATAGGTGTCGCGCTTATGATCACCTATGCCAAAAGTATTTTTCTTTGTATACTTTTTTATGTTGTGTGTTCACCAAAAAGCCCCCTGTTGATGAGGGGGCTTGATAGGGTAGGTTGTACGATGGTCCTACTTGAAAGGCAGGTACCAGTTGTTTTTGTCGAGTAGGTCGACCACGGGATGCTTGTAAGCTAGCTTGCGGGCCAGCCACTGCGAACCGTAGTTGGCTCCGTAGAGGGCGGCGTTGTTCTTGTGACGTGCGATGCGTGTGAGATCGCCAAAGCGGTTGCCCTCGAAGGCGAGCTCGAGTGCC
Organism: Prevotella sp.; assembly: GCA_024684515.1. GTDB lineage: Bacteria > Bacteroidota > Bacteroidia > Bacteroidales > Bacteroidaceae > Prevotella. The sequence goes on along the minus strand of JAIKWS010000001.1, from coordinate 35,446 downwards.
ATCTCGTCGCAGATGAGGTCTTCGACAGCATTGATGGTGTCGTTGAGCGTACCTGTGGCGGTGATGCCCTGCTGCTGCAGTTCGGCCATCTTGTTGGCTACGATAGTCTGGTACTGGTAGGGTGAGAAGGAGCCCTGGGTGTAGTTGCAGCCACGACTGTGGATGCCCCAGTTGTCGACAAACGTCTGGGTATTCTCAGGCGAAAGGAAGGGGATGGCGGTCTGCAGGAGCTGTGCCGTCTGGGGGCGGATGTACCTGTTCGCCTCGAGATCGGTGCTGTCGCCATGTTGCACATAGGTGGTGAGATCCTCGTTGATACCATCCTTGAGAATGGCAAAGGCAGCATCGGGATATCCCATGCGGTTGAGTGACTCGGCCAGTCGCAGATAGACGGTGGCTGCGCGGTAGATGGGCACGTTGGCACTGGTGAACTTGATCATCACGGCAAAGGCAGAGTCGTTTTTGGCTACCTGGCGCATGGTGATATAGCGACGCAGATCACCGATATCAGCCTTGCTGACCACGGTAGAACCGCCAGTGCCGGCTCCTGAGGTGTAGTAATAGTCCTGGGCATCGCTGAGGGCGACATAGCCAGGCGAAGCATCTATCTGGCGCTCGAGTAGGTAGCGTGCGTTGCTGCCGGCGGCACCACCTGTGGTGCTGTAGAAGTCGTAGCCGAAGATGCCGGGCAGCTCGGTGACGACACCGCGCAGCTTGTTGGCAGCCAGCGGGATGTATGTAACGATGTCGTTGTTGCCGTTGACACTGAAGATGCTGCTCCAGCTGAAGCCTTCGGAGTTCATGGAGGTCAGCGAGGAGGGTATCTTGTCCTCGAGGATCTGCAGGAGATAGGAGTCGATGTTGATGAACGTCTGTCCGAGTGTCAGCTCGTTGGTGCGCAGGTAGTTGAAGTAGTACTTAGCAGCCTGGTCGTACTGATGGGTCTCGAGGAAGAGGTCGCCGAGCACCACGTCGACAGGTAGCATGGCAAGCTTGGAGTTGACGCTCTTCTCCTGTGGGTTGTCGCTGTCGCTGCTGTTGAGTACGCCTGCCGACACGCTACCGTAGTCGGGCACGGGTGTGCCGCTGAATCGTATGAGCTCAGGTGCCAGTGCGTCGCAGATGCCCTGCAGGTCTTTCGTCTCTTTCTGGCTGTTGGCATCGCCGATGTTCACCAGCGGTTCGGTGAAGAATGGCACGGTGCCGTAGGTCTTGCACAGCTGCATATAGGCCCAGGCGCGTACGGCCAGTGCCTCGGCATACTCGGGTAGGGCCACCTGTCGGCTGCCTACGCGCAGTGTGGTGTCGCGATGGGCGATGTAGTAGTTGCAGTTGTTGATGACCCGGTAGTAGACGTAGGCTGAGTCGTACTTGTTGGCTGTGGTAGCCGAGAAATTGGCCAGCTCGCGCAGGTCGGTCTCAGTATACTGATTGGTAGCCACGAGGTCGCCGCGCATCTCTCCCTGCATGACATACTGGTCGGCAGCCATCTGCAGTCCCTTCATGATACCGAGGGTGTAGAACATGGAGTCTGTGAGCTGATCGAGTTCTGGATCGAAAATCTGTCGGTCGCTGTCTGTTTCGAACATGTCTTCGCAGCCGGTGAGGGCGATGGGTGCTGCGGCAATGCTGCAGCACAGCAGGCATGTAGCGATATGTTTACTCGTCTTAATCATAATAGTCAATTTTCAATAGTCAGTTGTTCTTTATAATCCATCTTTTACAGGTTGATTCTCATGCCCAAGGTGAAGGTACGTCCGAGTGCGATGTTACCGGCGTCGATGCCTTGGTATAGGACAGCGTTGGCGATGCTGCTCTCTGGATCGTTGCCCAGGTAGCGTGTGAGGGTGCAGAGGTTGTTGGCCTCGGCCCACACGCTAAGCCCCTGTAGCCATGTGAGATTGACAGGCACCTTGTAGGTGAGGTTGATGGTCTTCAGGCGCAGGTAGCTGCCATCCTCTATCCATCGGTCGCTGAAGCGTGAGTTGCCCATGGGGTCGTCGTAGCAGATGCGTGGGATGTCGGTGTGCTGTCCTTCTACACGCCAGCGGTTGGTCATGGCCGTGGTCTGGTTGTAGAAGTTGAAGCCGCCTTCGAGCAGTGAGCGCTGATAGTTGAAAATGTCATTGCCTAGGGAGTAGTTCAGCCCGACGTTGAGTGTCAGGTTCTTGTAGCTCATCGTGGCGAAGATGTTACCGTAGATGTCGGGGTTTGGATTGCCGATGATGGTCTTGTCGGCAATGCTGATCTCTCCGTCGCCATTGAGATCGGTAAAGTGGATGTCGCCGGCACGGAAGTTCTGATGGGCACCAGTGGCATCGGTAAGATAGAGGTAGTTGCCATTGCCGGCAGCAAGTGCCTCCTGATCGTTGGCAAGGACGCCTTCGGTCTTATAGCCGTAGAACATGCCTACGGGCTGGCCCACGATGGTGGCGATGTTGTCAGTGCCATAGATGCTTGAGGTGTAGCCCTGTGCGGTGAGCTTGCCGCCCACGTAGAGCGCATCGTCGTTGGGGAGGGTCTTCACCTTGTTCACATAGTGGCCCACGCTGGCACCCACCTCGAGGTTGAGGTTGCCGCTGACGATGGGCTTGCCTGTGATGGTGACCTCGAAGCCTTGGTTGTCGAGCGAGCCACCATTACTCCAATAGTTGTTGATGCCTGCCACGGGATTCTCGAACGATTTCAGTGTCAGCAGGTCGCTGGTGTGGTGTAGATAGTAGTCGAAGTCCACGCCCAGACGGTTGTTGAGCAGATAGGCCTTGAAGCCGAGGTTGAGCTTACTGGTCTTCTCCCAGCTGATCTCCTCGTTGCCGATGTTGTTGAGGATGGCCGCCGTCGACTTATAGAGGTATTTGCTGACGCCGAACGAGGTGCGGGCGGCATAGTTGTTGATGTCATCGTTGCCGCTGATGTCGTAGCCAGCCTTCACGAGCAGGTAGTTGATGCCTTTGGTCTTGGGGAACCAGCTCTCGTTGGTAAGTGCCCATCCCAGCTGCAGGCTAGGGAAGAGTCCCCAGCAGACGCCACCAATCTTCAGTCCGTTGGCTTCCTTACCAAAGCGGCTGCTGGTCTCCATGGCCAGCGACAGCTGTGCGTAGTAGCGGTTGCGGTAGTTATAGTCGGCATTGGCATACCACGTCATCGAACGCCATGAGTCGTCGGCACCGGTGGCGTCGATGAAGTCCATGTTGGTCGAGATGTTGGGCGTCTTGTCGTTACCGGCAGAGGAATAGCTGCCCTCGGGCTCGTTGTCGTCGAAGGCAAACGAGGTGTAGCGCATGCCGGCATAGACGTCGATGGAGTGCTCACGGAGCTGCTTGCTCCACTGCAGACGGGTGTCGCTCTGTATGCTGGTCTCTTTCGAGAACATCGACTTCGAGGTGGTCTGGTAGAGACCGATGCCCTCTACGAGGAAAGTGGGCATGCCTCCCAACGGACTGTAGTAGCGCTGTGAGATGCGGTCTAGCGAGTAGCTAAAGGTCTCGGTGAGCGACAGGTGGTCGTTGAAGTCGAATCGCGGTGCGATGACAGTGTTGAAATGGGTCATCTCAGTGCGGTTCTTATTGATGGCACTACCGTTGGCGAGCAGCGCGGTGGGGTTACCCAGAGTGAGCTCGTCGTCGAGCATGAGCAGGTAGTCGTCTGCCTCGGCCAGCGTCGACGAGAGCTGGCGTGTCACATTATTATATGTGTAGGGGTTGAGGAATGGCGACTTGATAAGCGCCAGGAAGGTGGGTGACGATACCGTGCCAGTGGTGAGGCTGGCGGGTGCGCTGTTGTTGAACACGTCGCGGTTGATCTTCGTGTAGGACATGTCAAAGCGGGTGTTGAGGCGCTCAATGATGCTGATGTCGGTATTGAAGCGCACGTTCAGACGGTTGAACCCGTTCTTGCGGGCGGTGCTTTGTCCGTCGGTATATCCCAGCGAGAGGTTGTACATACCCACATCGTCGCCACCCTGCACGTTGATGTTGTAGTTCTGGTTCAGGGCGTTGTGGTATACCTCGTCCTTCCAGTTGGTGTCGTTGTGGTACTTGGCATAGTAATACTTCGAGGGGTCGTCGATGAGGAACTTGAACGTCTCGGGATCAGTGAAATCGTTGATGTCTGGGTAGGTGCCGAGCATCTCAGAGGCATAGAGGCGATACTGTGCGGCGTTCATCACGTCGGGTGTCTGTGGCACAAGGGTGACGCCCACGCCGATGTTGGCATCAATACGGGTGGCCATGCTGCGACCGCGCTTAGTGTCGATGAGGATGACACCATTGCCGCCTTTGGCGCCATAGAGGGCCGTGGCATTCTTGAGCACCGTAACCTTCTCCACGTCTTCAGGATTGATGTTCAGCATGAGATTGTTGTAGTCACCATAGTGGAGCGTGCCACGTGTCTGCTGCATATCCTGTACGATGCCGTCGATGACGATAAGTGGCTGGGCATTGGCTGTAAGCGAGTTGAGACCACGTACGAACATGGCTGTACCGTAGCCAGGTCCACCCGAGCGGGTGATGTTGCGTACGTCGGCTCCAACGAGGTTTTCGATGTCGGTCTCCACAGTCTGCGACGTGGTGTTGGCAATGCGTGCCACAGCACTGGCACCGATGTTGGTCGACTTACCGTACATAGGACGGAACTTGTCGGAGATCATCTCGATATGCACAGTCTGTTTGCCGTCGCCAAATCCCACTTGCTGGTCGATGTACTCGGGCGAGTGTACAAAGAGCGCTGTTGCAAAGGTGGGCACCTTGATGACGAACTGTCCGTTGTCGTCGGTCATCGCTGTGTAGTTGGCATTGCCCAGTGCCTGGACCATGATACCGGCCAGCGGAGACTTGCTGACGGCATCGATGCACACACCTTTTACCTCCATGGTGGGGTAGGTGGGTATTTTTACCACTTTCTTCGGTGCCTTATTAACCGCCTCGTCGTCGGTGAATTCATCATCCTGTGCATAGACGGCCGGCGAAATTAAAATATTGAAGAAAGAAAATATTAAGATGCTTATTCGTTTCATACTCGTAGTCTTCATTTGAAATCCTTTTTTTCTTTTAATTTCATAGGGTACCTGTGTCGTATTTGTAATCAGGATGTTCCTTCAGGTAGTTGTCGAAGTCCTTCGGCCGGAAGATGACGCAGTCGATGCGCAAGGTTCGGTCGTACTTAGAGCGCTCGCGTGAGGTGACGGAGCTGTTGATGCGGATGTAGGGGTAGTAGTCGCCTGTGCCTATATACGCCACGGGGAAGGTGAAGTCGCCAAGATAGACGGTGTCGACACGCGTGGAGTCGGTGACGAAATAGGACTCCAGGAGCCAGCTGCGGTCGCGGTCCTCGTTCTTACCCTTGAGGTTGGTATAGCCCATGGTGGCATTGAACTTGTTGGGCTTGGCCTCGATGTTGGCACTCTCGATGCTGGCGGGCACCATGACCACATAGACGCTGTAGGTCGTGGAACGCACACCGGGCAGATAGTATACCACACCGGGGTTGGTGCTCTGGCTTGAGGGTCGTACCTCGATATAGGAGTTGTTGGAGAGATGTCCGTACACCTCAGGATTCTGCGTACCTGGAGTGATGGATTTTCGCTCGGGTGCACCATCGTCATTGACGGTGCTTGACAGCATGGCGCGATTTTCACCCTGCACGATAATTTCAGGGTTCCAGAGTGTCCAGTGATGCATCTGCATGGTATCGGTGAGCCATACGCTGCCGTTACTCTTGTCGATGCGGGTGGCATTGGCAAAGAGATTTCTGGCATCCTCAGTATAGATCTTGGTGGTAGTGGTGCTGTAGAGCGAGTCGCACTGTAGCTGCTGGCCCGTCTGCAGGGCGTTCAGCTTGCGGTTGTCATAGATGTTGTTGTTGTAGAACAGACTGCTGGTCAGCATCTGGTGGATGATAGAGTCCTTCAGGTAGGCCACATCCTTGATGTCGACGGTCACCTTCTTGGCCTCGGTGGTGGAGGTGTTCTCCATGAACTCGAAGCTGGGTACATAGTTGAAGTACGGCTCGATGGCAACCCGTGCACGGCGCCATGCCTCGTTGGTAGGCATCAGCATGGTGTAGTTGCTGTCCTCGCGGTTGATAAAGGCCTGGTAGCGGGTGAACAGTTCGTTGTGCTCGTCGAAAACAGAGTCTAGATAGGTTATCTGTCCGTTCTCCATCGGGCCAGTGACGCTTTTCTCCACATTGAGCTTCTTCACGTCGTAGCTATGGAAGAAGTCGGCGATGGAGTCGAGCTCATAGTCGTTGGTGTTGAGCGACTCGAAGATGTTCTGCATGAAGGGAATCTTGCCGCTGAGCGTGTGGATGGTACCATTACGGCTGGCCAGGTTAGACTGGCTGAGGGTGATGCCCTGGATGGTGCTGTTGTCGAAGTTCATCAGCTTCTCGTTGAGTGTGTAGATCTGCTTGCTGAACGACCCCGAGATGGGATAGTTGTTGCGTGCGATATGGTTCTCGATGAACTCCTTCTGCAGGCGGTCGGTGCTCAAAGCCGACAGTTTCTCATAGTCGAAAGTGCCATCGGTGGGTGCCCATACTGTATAGGTCTGTGTGGCGCTGAGCACATCGTCGTAGCCGGCCTTCTTCAGCAGGCTGGCGAATTGCGAGAGGCTGCCATTGCTGGATATATTCTCCCAGAGCGTGGCTTTCTGTGAGTCGAGGACGGAGGAGTCGGCTTCATAGTGGTCGTCCCACTCCGAGCAGGCGGTCATACCAAATGATATCTGACAAAAGATAAGGGTAGCACCTATCAACTGCCGTTTGTTTATCTTGCTATTCATAATATATAATGTTCAATGATGGTTAGTACATGTCCTCTACATAACGGGTGTTGTTGTAGACATTCTCCGGGCAGAACTCAATGTAGTCGAGATGGAACTGCCAGGCATCGCCCTCAAGCACAGTCTTGAAGCGCAGCCAGTATTCATCTTGTTTGAAAGCCTGCTTGGCCAGTATGCGCCGCAGGTCCTGTACGTTGCTGCGTGCATAGTTGCCAGAGTTGACACCCACTGTGTAATAGAGCGGTCCACGCATATAGCCTAGGTTGCGCATGTTGGCATCGCTCTCGACGCCCTTGTCGTCGCAGCGCGTCCAGTCACACCAGCCTGTGTTGACATCGGGTGTGAGGTCGCCACTGTTCACTGGGACTATACGCATGTCGAGCGGGATGTCAAGGGCCTTCATCGACGATAGTTCTGATGATGAGCCCAGATAGAACTGGAGCATGCCTCGGTTGCCGTTGGCGGTATAGCCAATGCGCAGCTCATAGGTGCCGTCAGGCACGGGAGGCAGACGGAAGGCAAAGTCGAAACGACCCTTACAGTTGAACTCGTCGCCCTGGTAGTTACTCCAGCCGCTGCTTTGTCCAGAGAGGTAGTAGAGACGGGTGTCATCACCATTGTAGATGGCCAGGTCCTTCAGGAACCCAGGCGGTATACGGATATAGCTACCGCTGAGGTTACCGTCGGTGCCAGTCTTGCCGCCGTTCATGGCGTTCACCTCCGAGTCACTAATCCGACGGAAGGAGTTGGACATCATCTCACCGAGGAAGGCTGTGTCGTCGAAGCGCAGACGCTCGTTCAGTGCACCACGGGGTACGTTCTCATTGTAAGTGAGCATGTTCTTCAGCGGATGGATATAGCCGTTGACGGCTGCTATCTGGGCGTTCTGTCCCTCCATGTCCACACCACCGAAGAGCACGGTGTGGATGGCTGTCGTGCCCAGCTCGGCTACCATGTCGGTCAGCGAGCTGTTGGCCTGCCAGCGGTTGAGCAGCAGACGTCCGTTGTTGCGAGTGATTTTCAGCAGCGTGTAGGGGAGCATGGTCTCGTAATACTCCATGAGGGTGACCTTCGAGATCTGGTTGTGAGAGTTGACCAGCTTGTTGTAAGGCAACTTGAAGTCGAGGATGTGATAGCGTACAAACATGCTCAGAGCATTCCACGGATTCTTGTAGTCGGTGCCGGTGCTCACCGTGATGTTGTGGTTACGGGCATAGTCGTACCAGCCTGAGCCCTGGTCGGCACAGGCACCATAGGCCTCGTTGGCATAGGCGATGAGGTCGTCGATGTTATTGATGCCATTGGCGGCTAGCACCTCATCGGTCTCGGCAAAGATGGTGTAACCCAGCTCACACTTTTCAGGAACGTAGAAGCCACGGTCGTTATCCACCTCGTCGAAATTGGTGTGGCTGACATTATTGAGCGAGTCGGCAAGACCGGTTAGCGATAGTGCCTGTGAGAAGATGGTGAAGAGGTCGGGATTGTTCTCCATCTCACCAGCAATAAGCATGTTCGAACGGCGGATGACGCAGTCAATCTCGTGCAAGATGCCATTCTCCAGCTCGTTGTCCATGCTGGTGATGGACGAGGCACGGCTGATGATGACGGCACCCGTCTCAGGGTCGATGCTAGTGTTGATGTCGCGGCCGAGCATCGTCTTGATGGTCATGCCATTGCCCATGTTGACGCCCATTACCTCTGTAGCAAGCAGATGGAAGAGGGCAATATCCTCGCAAAGCGAGTCGGTGAGTCCCTCCAGTCCCCGCTGCGTCATGCCGTTGTGGGGATTCTCCAGGTTGACAGGGTCGTCGTAGAGGCTGTCGACATACTGCTCCACCGCCTCGTTGGTAGGAGCGAAGCAGGTGTAGGTGCCATAGGCAGAGAGGATCTTGTCGTAGCCGATACGTCCGAGGATATAATTGAAGCTACTGAAACGGTCGCTACGGTTCACTAGATAGTCCTCGATGGTTTCGCCGGTAAATGTATAGAGATTTGACTCGTCTATATCTTCCTTACATGATGTGACAGCTGGCAGCGTGGCAACGATGCCGCAGCAAATCATGATGTTGGCGAGATGTTTCCTTATATTCTTAGTATCCATAATCGTTGTTAATTATTAGTTCTTCGAGGTAGTCTTCTCCTGGATGTACACAGGGTTCTGTTTCAGTTGTGGGTTGACCTTGATCTCGCTCTCCTCGATAGGCCAGTAGAGATAGGGTTCGCCCTTCATCTTGTACGACACGGCGTCGCCCTCGCCCCCGCTGCCATACTTGCGTATGACCATTTCGAGCATGGGTTTATAGAGCTCGGGCCATGCTGCCTGGTCGGCCAGCTTCTGCCGGGTGTCCACACCTTCCATATGACGATAGCAGTAGCGCATCAGATCCCACCAGCGCTTGCCTTCGAAGCAGAGCTCACGCTCGCGCTCGGCCATCACCAGTAGTTCGAGGTCGTCTTTCGACTTGAACGATTCGAATTTCAGCGTGTCGTTGGCAGTCTTGAGCATCGACCGCTTGTTGACCACCTGTACCAGGTCGAAGGCCTTGCGCAGGTTGGTGCTGTCGGTATTGGCCGTCTCGACTAGTGCTTCGGCCTTCATCAGCATGACGTCGGTGAGGCGATAGACAATCCAGTTCTGACGGAACTCCCTGAAGGCGCGGCTGTTGGTCTTGGCCACACCGACGGTGTTGGTCGTGCTGACGAGTCCGCCAGTGGCATCGACCATCTTGCGCACGCTGAGCTGCTGTGCCTCCTCGTTGTTGGCATCATAGACATTGTTCCAGAAGCGGTAGTCGTTTTTCGACAGGTATACCTTCTGTCCCTGATCGGTGTTGGCATTCACATCGACGCTGTTGAAGATGGGCGATGCCATGAGCATGCTGTTAGAGCTGTAGCTGCTCTCATTGCCCGACTGGTAGTAGTAGTTTTCCAGTGCCTGGTTGGAGTTGTCGCGTCCATTGTACTGCCATTCGAGTATGCTCTCATGGGAATTGCCTTGGTTGGTGTTGAAGATGACCACAAAGGCCGTCTGTCCTTCTTCTAGGTGATAGATGTCCTTCTTTGTCTCGGTAATGTCAAACTCCTTGTACTGCTCGTAGAAGGCATGCTTGGCGTTGATGACCGAGTCGGCATGTACGATGGCCTGCTGGTAGTCGCTGCTGTTGTGGCTCATAGCTGCACGCCATAGGTAGATGTCGGCCATCAGGGCATCGACGGCATCGCGGGTCATATATCCCTTGTTACGCCAGTCGTATTGCCCATAGGCACCACTACGCATGATGTAGGGTCGGGCTTCCTGCAGGTCGTCGAGACAGTGCTGCAGCACCTCCTCGGGTGTGCTCTGCTCGAGTGTTTCCACCTGACTGTCGTCTTCGTACGATCTATCGGTATAAGGTACGTCGCGGAAGGCACGCACCAGATAGAAGTAGCACAGCGACCTCAGAGCGAGCATCTGAGCACGCACAACCTGGTAGTCGCCATTGGTAAATTCGGGATCTTCGACCATTACCGCCTCGGCGTGGTTGAGCACGATGTTGCAGTTGTTGATGACTTTATAGAACGCTTCCCATTTGTTGTACCTGTTGGTAGGCAGCAGATTCACGGCAGCGATGTTATCGAGCGTGTTGTCATTGTAGTCGGCAAGCTTCACCAGCTCGTCCGAGCGGAAGGCGCCCCACATGATGGCACGTTCCTGAATGCTGTAGCTGAGCATGCTCTGATAGCAGCCGTCTACCATCTGTTCGACGTCAGCCTTGGTCTTCCAGAAATCATCGCCCACGATGCGGTCGGTGGGGTAGATGGTCAGAAAGTCGTTGCAGCTTGTAAGCGTCATGGCTAACCCGCAACAAAGTGAGCCTTTTGCAATGTATTTTAATATCTTGGTAGTCATAATATATGCTATTATCAGTGGTGATTAGAATCCTACTTGAATATTCAGAGTGACAGACTTCGAACGTGGTGTCTGCGAGTTGTCGTAGGCGATGCCCCATGAGCCTGGCGAGTGCTCGGGGTCTGTGCCGCTGTACTTGCTCCAGCAGAACAGGTTCTGTGCCGAGAGGCTCATCTGCAGACGACGCAGGCCAAGGGACTTGAGCATCTGCCGCTTGAAGTTGTAGCTTAGCTGGACGTAGCTCATGCGCACGAACGACGCATCCTCCACGTAGCGGTCGCTACCCTGCCAGTTGTAGCCAGTGTCGAACATGGCGCGCGGTATCTCCGTCACGTCACCATTCTTGCGCCACCGCCAGTTCACGGCCGAGCTCTGGTTGTAGGCATTGTACATCTCTTCGAGCGACATCTTGGCCGTGTTGACGATCTTAATGCCCTGACGATAGCTGAAGCTGGTCTTCAGTGACCAGTCGCTGTACTGCACGTTGAAACCAAAGCCACCATTGAGATGGGGGTTGGAATTGCCCAGATAGACAATGTCGAGTGAGTTGATCTGACCATCGTTGTTTACATCCTCGTAGATGGCATCACCACCCTGGAACTCATAGGTAGAGACACCGTCGGTGAAGTTGTACACCTGACGGATGGGCAGGCCCTTGGAGTCCATCATGACCTTGCCGTCGGCATCGATAGCTACTGGTGCCGTCTTGCCCTTAGCAAGGAACTCATTATTAATATAGTCGCGCAACTGCTCGCCTGTCCAGTTGTTGCTCTCCTTCATGTTGGTCAGGTACTCGTAGGTGTATTGGTAAACGCCCTTATAGCGAAGACCATAGATAGAGCCCAGCGGGTTGCCCTTCTGGATGCGGTTCAGGTACTGTCCGCGGCGGCTCGAATCCCATTCGCCGTTGATGCTCTCGAGCACGCTCTCGTCCATATCGACAATCTCGTTAAAGTTCTGCGAGATATTGAAGTTGGCGCTTACAGAGAGCTTGCCAATCTGGATGATCTTGTTGGCCGAAAGGTTCAGTTCCCAACCCTTGTTGGTCATCTCGCCAACGTTAGCCCACGACAGTGAGCCGAAACCAGAAGTAGTAGGTATGCGCACACCACTCATCAGCAGGTCTTTAGTGCGCTTGAAATAGTAGTTGAAGTCACCAGTCAGACGGTCGTTGAAGAATCCGAAGTCACCACCGATATTATATTGTGTGGTGCGCTCCCATTTCAGTTCGTCCAGGCGGAGGCCTTCAAGATAAGTTACGCTGTGCTTATCGGCAATGCTGCCGTAGACGCCCGATGTATTGTACTTAGCATACTGTAGGTACTGTCCGTCGGGCTGGCGGCCTACGATACCCCATGATGGACGGAAGCTGAGCATCGACAGCCATTTCTTTGACCACTGCATGAACGGCTCGTCGCTGATGTTCCAACGGGCAGAGATGCCTGGGAAGTAACCCCATTTCTTCGAGTTGCCGAACTTGGTAGTACCATCGGCACGCAGTGAGAAGTCGAAGGCATACTTTGACTTGTACGAGAAGTGTCCGCTATAGATGGCTGACATTGAGCGCCACTGTCCGTTGCTGGTGCTCATGCTCTCGATGGCGGTGTCGACGGTAGGCGAGGTAGTGCCATTGGGAGCGTTGCGGTTGACCACCGTCTGCCCATTGTCGTTGCCACTGGTCATCTCCCATCTGAGCAGCATCGTGCTCATCAGATCCTCATCCTTAAAGTGGGGAGTGAAGGTCAGCGTATGACGGGTGGTGAAAGCCAGTGAGTTGTAGTCGTAGACCTGGCTGCGGTTATAGTTGCTGTCGCTCCATCCGCGGGTAGACAGCGAACCGGGCCAATATTTAGGCTCGCTCTTCGAGAAGATGTCCATGTAGACCAGTCCTGAATAGTCCAGACGTGTTTTGCTGTCGTCCTTGCCCAGCAGGTAGTAGTCGAGGCGGAACTCTGGCGAGATACGATAGGTGTTCTCGTTGCGCCAGGCTAGGTTGGCGATAGCCACGGGGTTGCCCAGGTCACGGATAGCCGACAGCTGGCGCGACGAGGTGCCTGCTATCGACGAGCCGGCATCGTTGCTGGCACCCTCGGGCAACATGATGTAATATTCGCTGGTGTTGTTGCCAAGGGCATCCTGACGATAGATTGACATGTTGGGCGACAGCTTCTGTGCACGGCCCAAGATGTTGTCGTCGTAGTTGCGGTGGTTGGCCGTATAGGTCAGGGGGAACGTTGTCTTGAAGGTGATACGGTCAGACACGAAGTAGTCGAGTGCGAGTTTCGTGGTGAAACGGTCCAGGGTCTGCTTGATGATGGTACCGTTCTGATGGTCGTAGCCTGCTGACACACGGAAGTTGGCCTTCTCGCCGCCACCGGTGATGGTCAGGTAGTGATACTGGCTCCAGCCCGTCTGCTGAACTTCGTCCACCCAGTCGGTGTTGTTGTTCCAGTTCTCAAACTCTGCCCACGAGCGGTTGTAGTTAATCTCGTTGATATTGGTGGTAGCGGTGGCACTCTGAGAAGGATTGTAGTACATCTCCTTCAGCATCATCGTGTAGTCGTCACCATTCAGCAGGTTGTATCCCTTTGGCTGCCAGCTGGCCTGTACACGCAGCGAGTAGTCGACGCGTGTGGCACCACGGGCACCACGCTTGGTACGGATGCTGATCACACCGTTGGCACCACGCGAACCCCAGATGGCTGTTGCGGCGGCGTCTTTCAGTACTTGTATGTCTTCGATGTCAGAGGGGTTCACCGACAGCAGCGAGGCATAGGTCTCCTCGTTGGCATTCTGGAAGTCGAAGTTGGCATCTGGATTGTCAAAGATATTGCCATCGACCACGATGAGTGGTTCGGCCGAGCCGTTGATGCTGGTCACACCACGCAGGCGCATGCTCGTGCCGGCACCCAGGTTACCAGAGTTGGCCACGATGTCCAGACCGGCAATCTGTCCCTGCAGGGCCTCGTCGGCCGAGGTGAATGCGAGACCTTCCACCTCGCTCATGTTGAACGTCTGTGCGGCTACTGATACCTCACGTTCAGGAATGGCCAGACCACCCTGATTGAACTTCTTCTTGGCCACGATGGTCACCTCCTTGATCTGGGTGGCATCCTGCAGGGTGATATTGAACTTCGTGCGGTCTCCTATTGGAAGAATCACGGTCTTGTATCCCACATACGAGATCTTCAGCTTGTTCTTCTTGTTCTTGACTGCCATGGAGAAGTTACCGTTCAGGTCGGTCTGTGCGTAGGAGATGTTGCGGTTGTTGGCATCAATCTCCACCACGTTGCACATCATCACCGGTCCCATGGCATCGCTGATAGTACCCGAAATACGGGACTCCTGTGCCAGGGCTGATAGCGGGCAAATCAAAAGCAACAGCGCTAGTATAAAGATGTTTCTTGCTCTCATAATCATTGTTTACTTTTTACGTTCTACTTTTAATTTGCGTCATATCTCTTATATAAATATGTGTCGAACTGTCGGCGATAGGCCCTCAGCCTTTCGCGTGCTCCAGTTCCTGTCCATTTGCCGTCATATCGGTCTACTCCCTCGTGGGTGCTCAGTGGAGTGCTGATCTGGTGTACCACGGCAAACGACGAGGTGGAGATGTTGTGGCGACGGCTGTCGATGACATAGTCGCGGGCCATCTGGTTGCAGAGCTTTGTGCTGTTCGAGGCATCGATCTCTATCTCGTGTCCGAACTTGTCCTTGACGGTCATACGTCCCCCCGAGCCGCTGATGGTCAGCTTCTCGCGGATACCCAGTGTGTCGCTACTGGCGGTGGGGTAGGTGCCCTCCTCAATCACGTTGTCGGCATATACCGAGTTGTCCTGGAAGTGATAGCGGATGAAAGAGTTGATTTCTTCCACCATGGCCAGGGCCTTGTCACGGGCAGCCTGCACCTCTTCGCTAATCTCGCCAGCCTGCTTCTCGCTGTCTAGGCGCTCGTTATACTGGTCGTAGATCTTCTTGATGTCGCTCCAGCGGGGCAGACCACGGCTGTAGGCGGTTTGCATGGCTTCGTTGTCAGGAGCGTAGACGGTATAGTTGTACGAGTTGAAATAGTTCACGTTGTCAGTCAGGCCACCCTTTGCGGCAAAGGGGTGATAGGCCTCGAGACGACGCTTCTTCGTCACCGTGTTGACCTCTATGAGTTTGTCGCTTGCAAACTCCATGATGCTGTCCATATCGAAATCGGTACACAGGTCGAGGAACTCCGAGAAGCGCTGGTCATTTTGCAGTACGTCGAGTACAGAACGGTGCGGAGCCTGGATGACGTGGTCCACGGCATAGGCAGTACCATTGGCCTGATTGTAGACCTTTGTGATCTGCGAGGTGGGCAGTCCCTGGTCGATCTGCGATCCGCTGACCACCGAGCTGCCGTCGAAGCGGATCTCGCCACCATGCTTCGTCTTGTAGTACTTGTTTGTGCCCAGCTTTTCCCCTTCGCCCAGCACGATGGTGTGGTAGTTCAGGATGTCCACGAGCTGCGTGCGGAACTGGTCCACGCTCACACGGCCTAGGGAGTCGGCAGGTGTGGTGCCCACAGTGCCAGTGGCCTTGTCGTATTTCCATGCCGAGCAGAATACGTAGGGCGAGCGGTTGTCATAATAGAATTTCAGGGCTCGTGGCTGTGCATCGTTGAGGTAGGTAGGGTCAACATAGTATCGTCCGAAGGCATCGTCGGTAGGGATGAAGAAGGCATAGTTGGCACTCATAGCCAGCAGATATGCGTAGTAGTTAAGGTTCAGGCTAAGTGTCGACCTGTTCTTGCCGTCGTTCACAGCCTCGTTCATGATGCGCATGTCAGAACTTAGGGTGACAGGTGCTGATACGGCAATCAGCGAAGGAGGTGCGAAAACAGTGTTCAGCATATAGGCAACGCCATTGTTGGCAATCTTCACGTTGTAGCTGCCGTCGCTGTTTTTGGCCAGAACATCCAGCGAGAGGCCCATCGGGTCGTTGGCTTCATCCATGACACGGCCGAACTTGCTGGGTACGGTTCCCACGAACGAGCTCTTCATCAGGTTGCCAATCAGCTGTTGCACGTTCTGCAGGGGGATGGAGTCGATATTTTCCTCAAGGTTTGCCTCTGTATTCTCTTTCTTGCCAAAGGCGGTGATGAGGAACTCACCGCCACCACCAGGCAGGAAGAATTCCTTCATGGCCTCGTCGGTGGGTACGAACATGGCGGCAATGTCCTTGCTCGTGTTCTCACCCATGGCACCATTGTTGTAGTTGTTCCACCCTGGGTCAAAAGGCAGCACATATTGTGCATTGTTGTTGTTGGGATCTGTGGTCAGGTTGCCTCCCTGTGAGCGAGTGCTGAGATAGCGTTTCTGGAAGATGGAATCAATCTCGGGCAGTCCGTTCTGAGTGGCATAGTTGTTGTAGTTCAGCGTGGTCGTGGCATCATAATATGGAGCAGAGAAACGGTCGAGCATTCTGCTGAAAAGGTCGCTCTCTCCATTATTGCGGATTACCTCGGCCAGATTGCCTGGCGGCACGAGTACGTCCTCCATCTGGTGGATGTATCCGTTCTTACAGGTGACATCGGCACTGATAATCTTGTTGCGGAAGACGTAGGCCGACTGTTCCTCCTCGTCGTAGGGTGTACCTGTGATAACCTCGAAGTCGCTCTCGTCCCCACGGGTAGTAATGTTGTTGCTGGTCATCTGCTCCTCGGTGAAGTGCACCATCATCGGTCGTGTGGCGTCCATCACGAGGTAGATGCCCTTGTCGTAATATTTCTCCCAGTAGGGGTTGTTGACGGGAATCTCTGCCCTGTTGCGCAGGTGGGTAATGGTGTCAATGACGTTCGCACCTGTGGTGTGCTTCAGTGCCTGTCCCTGCATCACGGCGGTCGATCCGTCGCTGATGTTCGACAGCATCTCTACGAGAATGGCGTTGTCGAGCATAGAAGCATAGAGCAACTGCTTCTTCATGGCATCTGTCAGATCCTCGTAGCTGCTTACTCCCCAGCTGTTGTTGGCATAGAAACGCTCAAAGGCCTCGTCATTGGCGGGGAACACGGTCTTGGAGCCGGTCTTGGCCAGTGTCTCAGCATAGCCGAGGTCGTCAATCAGCCGGAGATAGTTGGTGAATGTGCCCTTCAGCACGTTGCCCTGGCCCGAGGTCAGGTTTTCTGGGTGCTTCATGGCTTCGTAGATGCTACCGCCCAGCCACGACGGATAGTTGTCGGGATCGTCGAGCGTGTAGTCATCCTTGCAGGCCGTGAAAGTGCCACAGGCTAAGGCAAGACATATTGCAATGCTTGTCCTCCTTGCAGTTTCAACATAATGATGACTCATACATTAGATAGGTATTTAGTTGTTTATAATTAGCAAATAGCGGCGGCAAAGGTACAAATAAAAAATTGAAAAAGATGCAAAAAATGCAGTTTTTTGTCATAAAGGGTGAAAAAATGTTGCGAGCAGCACTTGCTTTGCCGATGGAAACCGTGAAATTGCAGCAAAGGCCTCTGTCATTTGCTGTCACAAACTACCCAGTTGGGTGTAATAACTCTTGCTTGTTTGTACCTCTGAACTATGGCACCATTAGGTTATGGTCGCAGATTTGAGCCAGAGTGAGTCTGGGGAGGTGGACCTTATTAATAAAAATGTGGTGACATGTTGCTATTTGACATTTGCTGGTGCCTTTTCGTCTCGATACAAAAAATATTAACATTTCAGCCTAGAGATGCTTCTTGAATAGACAAGGATTATTGCCCTGCCTAGGAAAAAAATATTCCCACCTTGGGAATTTATTATTCCCATACTGGGAAAAAATTATTCCCACCTTGGGAAAATATTTTTCGTAAGATTCCCAAGTCTGGCAGAAGAAAGCCAGCTTCTGCTGGATAGTAATTCTTTCTGATAACAATACAACTGCTATGCAATTTACGTGGAACAAGACTTTAATCTGGTCATCTGCCAGGAAACAGGATTTTCATAATAGACCTACCATAATCCATCGCAAACGCCCTGCCACACGGGGTTTCAGTGTGGTTATGGTAGGTCGGTAGGTGTACTTGGATTTTTATGTTTTTGCAAAATCAATGCGAAATTTGCATTCCCAATCTGTCGATGATGACGAAGGCAGATTATGTCCAATTTCCTAGAGTCAGGCAAGTGGGTAAAATTTCCTTACGTTTTCTACGAGGTTTACCTTCTTGACTCTCTCCTCGAGGGTGGATGACAAGCAAATACTACGACGAATAATGTTGCATATACTTTTTTTCGACAAGGTCTCTAGTGGGGAGGGGACCATGCAGCACAGCAAAGAAAAAACGAGATAACCCTCATGCTGTCATTTATCAGTATAAAACAAAATGGAGTTGAGCAGTCCTACTATCACCACACATTATATAAAATGAACGTATCAATTTGCATTTTCGCTCGCTTTTTCGTACCTTTGACCTTTAGTCTTAGATACTCTCGCTCGGAAAATTGCAAATAAATTTGCATTTTCGCTCGCTTATTCGTACCTTTGAGCTCCGCTCTTAGATACTCTCGCTCGGAAAATTGCAAATAAATTTGCATTTTCGCTCGCTTATTCGTACCTTTGCACTCAGAAAGAAAAGAAAACGCACGAAGTGGAACAAAACAATATAGAGTTACTAAGCCACATCAACCTGCCATCCGACCTGCGAACGCTGAAAGTAGAACAGCTGCCTCAGGTGTGCGATGAGTTGCGACGGACCATTATCAATGAGTTGTCGGTCAATCCTGGTCATCTGGCATCGAGCCTCGGTGTAGTGGAGCTGACGGTGGCTCTGCATTATGTCTATGACACTCCCTATGACCGTATAGTGTGGGATGTCGGTCATCAGGCTTATGGCCATAAGATTCTGACGGGACGTCGCGAGCTGTTTCCCACTAATCGCAAGCTGCACGGCCTGCGTCCTTTCCCATCGCCAGAGGAGAGTCCATACGATACGTTTGTCTGTGGACACGCTTCGAATAGCATCTCGGCAGCACTGGGAATGGCCATTGCCTCAAAGAAGTTACCTACCGACAGTGATAATCAGAAATCGCGTAAGGTGGTGGCTGTCATTGGCGATGGTGCCTTGAGTGGTGGACTGGCTTTCGAAGGGCTCAACAACGTGTCGTCGAGTCCTAACGACATGCTCATCATCCTGAACGATAACGATATGTCTATAGACCGTTCGGTGGGGGGAATGAAGCAGTATCTGCTCGGACTGAGCACCAACGAGACCTACAACAAGATACGTTTCAAGGCTGCCAGGGCCCTACAGCGTATGGGACTGCTGAAGGACGACCGTCGTAAGGGGCTCATTCGTCTAGGCAATGCCCTGAAGAGTGCTATCAGTCACCAGCAGAATATCTTCGATGGTATGAACATCCGCTATTTTGGTCCCTTCAATGGACATAACGTGGTGGACTTGGTGCGCATCCTGCGCCAACTGAAGGAGATGGGTGGTCCAAAGCTGCTGCACCTGCATACGAAGAAGGGGCATGGCTATGCTCCGGCCGAGCATTATACACCGGTGTGGCATGCTCCAGGCAAGTTCAATCCTGAGACAGGCGAACTGAAGAAGTCGGAAAGCGACTCGAAGAAAGTCAAATATCAGGATGTCTTTGGAGAGACACTCCTTGAACTGGCGAAGGCCAACGAGCGTATTATTGGCGTCACACCAGCCATGCCCACCGGCTGTTCGATGAATATCATGATGGAGAAGCTGCCCTGTCGTACCTTCGACGTGGGCATTGCCGAGGGACATGCAGTCACCTTCTCTGCTGGCATGGCCAAGGAGGGCCTGTTACCCTTCTGCAATATCTACAGTGCCTTTGCTCAGCGAGCCTACGACAATATCATCCATGATGTGGCCATCCTCAGGCTGAACGTGGTGCTTTGTCTAGACCGTGCTGGTCTCGTGGGCCGTGATGGTCCTACCCACCACGGTGCCTTCGACATGGCTTTTCTCAGACCCATTCCCAACCTGACGATTTGTTCGCCCATGGACGAACGGGAGCTCCGACGACTGATGTATACGGCTCAGTTGCCCGATATGGGACCTTTCGTCATCCGCTATCCCCGTGGACATGGCTTGCTCGACGACTGGCGTTGTCCATTGGAGCCCGTGACCGTGGGAACGGGACGTAAGCTGCATGACGGCACCGATGTGGCCGTGCTGACCATAGGTCCTATTGGCAACGATGTGGAACAGGTCATCGACAGTCTCAGTAGCAGCAACTCAGACAGCGAACGTCGACTGTCTGTAGCACATTATGACATGCGCTTCCTGAAACCCCTCGACGAGGCCATCCTCCACGAGGTGGGCCAGTCATTCCGTCGCATAGTCACCATCGAGGACGGGGTGCGTCACGGTGGATTGGGCTCTGCCGTTCTGGAGTGGATGAGCGATCATGGCTATCAGCCACAAGTGGTGAGGATGGGACTGCCCGACCAGTTCGTGGAGCATGGCGAGGTAAGCGAGTTGCGACAGATCGTGGGACTTGATGCAGCCGCCATACGCCAGGCTATCGTAGGCAAGCAATATCCCGAGGACCTTGACAATAAACAACCAAACCCCTAGCAACCATGAAGATTGTCATTGCAGGCGCAGGAGCCGTGGGAACACACCTGTCTAAGCTCCTGTCAACAGAAAATCACGACTGTGTGCTCATCGACGACGATGACGACCGTCTGGAAGGTGTCGACTCCAATTACGACATCATGGCTCTTTGTTCGTCGCCAACCAGCATCAAGACCCTGAAGGATTCTGGCGTCGCTAATGCCGATCTCTTCGTAGGCGTCACCCGTTTCGAGAGCCGCAATATCACGGCCTGCATGCTCGCACATGCCCTGGGAGCCAGGAAAACGGTGGCCCGCATCGACAACTATGAGTATCTGTTGCCTCAAAACCTGGAGTACTTCCGCAATGTGGGGGTCGACTCTATGGTCTATCCCGAGGTGCTGGCTGCCAGCGATATCATCAGTGGACTAAAACTTTCGTGGGTGCGACAGCGTCTTGATGTCCACGACGGGGCATTGGTGCTCCTGGGGGTGAAGCTGCGCAACACTTGTCAGATTCTCAACCAGCCCATCCGTGACCTATGCGGTCCTGATGACCCTTATCATATCGTGGCCATCAAGCGTGGTCAGGAAACAATTATTCCTGGTGGATTAGACATGTTGCTCGCTGGTGACTTGGCCTATTTCATGACCACACAAGAGTATATCCCGCATATCAAGCGTATCGTGGGAAAGGAGAACTATGAGGATGTGCGTAATGTCATTATCATGGGCGGTGGCAAGACATCCGTACGAGCAGCCCTCACGCTGCCCGACAATATGCATGCCAAGATCATCGAGAGCAGTATCGAACGCTGTGAACGTCTCAACCAGCTGATAGATCGTTCCAATATCATGGTCATACATGGTGATGGACGTGACCTGTCGCTGCTTCACGAGGAGGGCATCAAGAACACACAGGCTTTCGTGGCGCTCACTGGCAATGCCGAGACCAACATCCTGGCTTGTCTCACCGCGAAGAAACTGGGTGTACGTAAGACCATCGCCATGGTTGAGAATCTCGACTATGTCAGTATGGCCGAGGGATTGGACATCGGTACCATCATCAACAAGAAGACGGTGGCCGCCAGTCATATCTTCCAGATGATGATGAAGGTCGATGTTCGTACCTTGCGCACGCTGATGCTGGCCGATAGTGAGGTGGCCGAGTTGGCTGCGGCTGAGGGGTCGCGAGTCACAAAGGTGCCTGTCAAGGCTCTTGGACTGCCGTCAGGCATCGCTATTGGTGGACTGGTACGAGGACGGCAAGGCATCCTCGTCAATGGTAATACGCAGATCCAGCCTGGAGATAGCGTTATCGTGTTCTGTCATCGGCATACCTTGGACAAGGTAGAGAAATTCTTTAAGAAATCCATCCTTCCCTGGTAGTGGGGCGTACATCGGCAATAGGAATTATGTATCATAACAGCATGCAAGACAGGTGATTAACTGGAAAATCATATCAAAGATACTTGGCTCGTTGCTCTTCATCGAGGCGTTCTTTATGGCTCTTTGTCTGGTCATGACAATCATCTATGGCGAGACGGATATGTTGCTGTTCATCTTCTCCACAGCCGTTACGGCAGCAGGTGCATCGCTGTTCCGCTATCTGGGCTACGGAGCCGAAAACTCACTGAGCCGTCGCGATGCCTATGTGGTGGTGACGCTCACGTGGACCGTGTTCTCTATTTTCGGCATGCTGCCATTTCTCATCCAGGGCACCAACATCACCGATGCCTTTTTCGAAACCATGTCGGGCTTCACCACGACGGGAGCCACTATCTACGACGATGTGGAGTCGCTCAGCCACGGACTGCTCTTCTGGCGCTCGCTGATGCAGTGGATTGGTGGCCTGGGTATCGTGTTCTTCACCGTGGCACTGTTGCCATCGTTGGTGGGTGGCAGCGTGAAGGTGTTCGCGGCAGAGGCTACAGGACCCATGCGCTCGAAGATGCATCCCCGACTGTCTACCTCGGCCAAGTGGATATGGAGCATCTACCTGTTGCTGACGGTGGCCTGTGGCATCTCCTTCTGGGTATGTGGCATGGACTGGTTCGATGCCACCAACTATTCGATGACCACTACTGCCACCGGTGGCTTTTCTACTCATAATGGCAGCGTCTTTCTGGCATCGCCTACTATTGAGTATCTTTCCATTCTCTTTCAGTTCCTTGCGGGCATCAATTTCACGATGCTCTACCTCATCTTCTTCAAGTTCCGCATCGGTACGCTGGTGCGCAATTCCGAATTCAAGCTCTATGTGCTCACGGTGGTGGTGGCCACATTATTTATAATGTATATGCTCATCACTCGCATGGGGTATGATGTGGAGGAGGCACTACGCTCGGCATTGTTCCAGGTGGTCTCTACCATCACAACTACGGGGTTGTCGAATACCGATGCTGGTCTATGGCCACATTTCACATGGGCCATCCTGGGTCTCCTGATGTTCATGGGTGCCTGTGCGGGCAGCACCACGGGTGGTTTCAAGAGCATCCGCATGCTGATGCTGATCCGAGTGCTGCGCAACGAGTTTCACCGTATCCTCCATCCCAATGCTGTGCTGCCTGTTAGGGTGGGGGATCAGACCATCCCCCAACAGCGATTGGTCACATTATTGGCATTTTTCACGCTCTACATGTTCATGCTGATCTTCACCATCGTGGTGATGGTTGTTTCGGGCATTGATTTCACCAATTCCGTCACTATAGGCTTGAGCCTGATGAGCAATGTGGGGGCTGGCCTTGATACGAACATTGGTCCTCAGATGTCGTGGGCAGACCTCAGTGATGGCCTCAAGTGGCTCTGTTCGTTTCTCATGCTCGTGGGACGTCTTGAGATCATTGCCGTGCTTGTGCTATTCACCCGCGGCTTCTGGCGGCGCAACTAGTAGAGGTTGTCGCCAAAAACCACACAAAAAAGCTGCACACCATGTCTGATGCGCAGCTTTCTAGTTTCTCAGTTGTCGTTTCCTTACTTAACCTTTTCCACGATAGCCTTGAAGGCTTCGGGATTGTTGAGAGCGAGGTCGGCAAGCACCTTACGGTTGATTTCGATACCAGCCTTGGCCAGGGCACCCATCAACTTCGAGTAGCTAATGCCCTCCATGCGAGCGGCAGCGTTGATACGCTGAATCCACAGGGCGCGGAAGTTGCGCTTCTTGGTACGACGGTCGCGATAGGCGTAGGTCAGACCCTTCTCCCAGGTATTCTTGGCTACTGTCCAAACATTCTTGCGGGCTCCAAAGTAGCCGCGGGTGAGCTTCAGAATTCTCTTACGCTTTGCTCTTGATGCAACGTGGTTTACTGATCTTGGCATAATTTCTGTACTTTTTAATGTTTGACAATAGGTTTAGTTAACGGAGACACAACAGGTCGCGAACCTGCTTCATGTTTGATTTGTCTACGATCTCATAGCCAACCAGGTTGCGCTTCTGCTTCTTGGTTTTCTTTGTGAGAATGTGGCTGTGGTAAGCGTGATGTCTCTTAACCTTACCAGTTCCGGTGAACGAGAATCTCTTCTTGGCTCCGGAGTTTGTCTTTACTTTTGGCATTTTTTTTGTTGTTTAAAAGTGTTATTAATTAAGTGGTGGCAACGCATATACCGGGCGCAGCGCACCTTTTCATCTCTTTTCTTTATGCTTCGTCGTCGTTCGACTCAGTCAGTTTTTTCAGGGCATCGGCAGAAATCTTGGCGTTCGCCAGCAGACCACCATTGGCAGGTGCCTCTGGGGCTGCAGCGCCCATCGTGGTCTTTTTTTCTGATTCGGTGCTCTTCTTCTTCTCGATGGTTTCAATGGCCTCCCGGTCACGGGCCTGCTGGCTCTTCTTGGCAACGCCAGCCTTCTTGGGTGCCAGATAGAGGAACATTTTCTTGCCTTCCAGCGAGGGCATCGACTCTACCTTGCCGCAATCTTCCAGATCGTTGGCAAAGCGCAATAGCAGCACCTCTCCCTGCTCCTTGAAGAGTATCGACCTGCCGCGGAAGAATACATAGGCACGTACCTTGTTGCCCTCCTCGAGAAACTCACGCGCATGCTTCAGCTTGAACTGATAGTCATGCTCGTCGGTCTGAGGTCCGAAACGGATCTCCTTCACCTCCACCTTCACTTGCTTGGCTTTCATCTCTTTCTGGCGCTTCTTTTGCTGGTAGAGGAATTTCGAATAGTCAATGAGACGGCAGACAGGGGGATTGGCATTGGGCGAAATCTCCACCAGGTCAACACCCTGCTGGCGAGCCATATCCAAAGCTTGCTTTGTAGGAACTACCATCGCTCCGCTATCTCCCACGATGCGGACTTCACGCACGCGTATCTGCTCATTAATACGGTACTGGTTCTGTTTTTTGTCTGTCTTCATTAACTGGTTTTAAGAAATCGGCTGCAAAGTTACGACAAAACGAGCAAATTGCAAAATAAAATGCCAATTATTTTTCATATACTCCTGATTTTTCGTACCTTTAGCCTTCGTTATAGGTACTCTCGTTCGAGAAAACTCAATTAATATTTGGTTTTCTTCTCACTTATTCGTACCTTTGAGCTTTGCTCTAAGATACTCTCGCTCGGAAAATTGCAAATAAATTTGCATTTTCGCTCACTTATTCGTACCTTTGAGCTTTGCTCTAAGATGCTCTCGCTCGGAAAATTGCAAATAAATTTGCATTTTCGCTCACTTATTCGTACCTTTGCACGCAAAATGTCATATTTTCTAACGATGAAGAGGCTTTTCTTATCACTAACGACTTTGTTCGTCGTACTTGTTGCCTGGGCACAGATGGCAGACCCAGTGCATTTCCGTTCAGAAATGAAGTTGCTCGGAGGCGATGAGGCAGAGATTATTTTCTCTGCTACCATCGATCCAGGGTGGCATGTCTATTCCACTGATATTACTGACGATGGCCCCACCAAGGCTACCTTGCAAATCGAAAAACTAGAAGGTGCCGAGCTAGTGGGGAAGCTGATGCCGCGTGGACAGGTAAAGGAGGAATACGATGAGATGTTCGGCACCAATCTCCGCTTTTTTGAGAACCATGGTGCTTTCGTGCAGAAGATTCGTTTCACGCATCCCGAATACCTTATCCTTTGTTACCTGGAGTATGGTGCCTGCAATGATGAGATGTGCATGCCCCCCACCCAGGTGGAATTCTCCAAGCGAGGTACGGCTCCTGTGGCTGCTACCGAGTCGAAGGTTCCCGCTGTTGCGCCTGAGACTGAGCAGCAGGAGGGAGCGACTGTGGAGGAAGGACCAGTAGTGGCAGAAGAGACCATGGCAGCTGAAGGGACCGTGCTGACAGCCGATACGATGACAACTGATTCCCTAGTAGGACAGGAGCCGCTTGCCGTTGCCGATGTCCATGGTGGTGCTCTCTGGCAGCCCATCCTTTCCGAGTTGCAGGCTTATGAGTCGGCAGGTTCCAACGAGATGGACCTCTCCTGGTGGATGATATTCATCGAAGGACTCCTGGCGGGCTTTCTCGCCATCCTTACCCCCTGTGTATGGCCTATCATTCCGATGACGGTATCGTTCTTCCTCAAGCGAAACAAAGATCGTAAGAAGGCTATTCGTGAGGCCATTACCTATGGACTGAGCATCGTAGTCATTTATGTGCTACTAGGCTTGGTGGTGACACTGCTATTCGGCGCTTCTGCCCTGAACGCCTTGTCGACCAATGCCATATTCAATATCTTCTTTGCCCTGTTGCTCATCGTCTTTGCCGCCTCGTTCTTCGGGGCATTTGAACTGACGCTGCCTTCGAGTTGGTCGAACAAGATCGATCAGAAGTCAGAGAAGACCACTGGCCTGCTGAGCATTTTCTTAATGGCGTTCACCCTTGTGTTGGTATCTTTCTCCTGCACAGGACCCATCGTGGGCTTCCTGCTGGTGGCCGTCTCAACGCAGGGCGATATCGTTGCTCCCACCATCGGCATGCTTGGCTTCGCTATTGCGCTTGCTATTCCGTTCACACTTTTCGCCATGTTCCCATCGCTGTTGAAGTCCGCCCCCAAGTCGGGTGGCTGGATGAACACGGTGAAGGTGGTGCTGGGCTTCATCGAACTGGCTTTCGCCCTGAAGTTCCTCTCTGTGGCCGACCTCGCCCATGGCTGGCATCTGCTCGACCGCGAGACCTTCCTCGCCCTGTGGATTGTGCTCTTCGCCCTTTTGGGCGCCTATCTGCTGGGATGGCTGAAGTTTCCTCACGATGACGATAGTCGCAAGACCAATGTGCCTCAGTTCTTCCTTGGATGGGTGTCGATGGCCTTTGCTGTCTATATGGTGCCAGGATTGTGGGGTGCGCCCCTGAAAGCCATCAGCGCTTTCTCGCCACCCATGAACACGCAGGATTTCAACCTCTACGAGGGTTCCGTCGAGGCCAGATATACCGATTATGACTTAGGCATGCAGGCAGCCCTTGCCGAGGGAAAGCCTGTGATGGTCGACTTCACTGGCTTCGGCTGTGTCAACTGCCGTAAGATGGAGGCTGCGGTGTGGACAGATCCTAAGGTGCGTGACCTCATCAACGACAAATACGTGCTCATCTCCCTCTATGTCGATGACAAGACACCATTGCCAGAGCCTATTGAGGTGACAGATGTAGACGGCACCAAGCGCAAGCTACGCACAGTCGGTGACAAGTGGAGCTATCTCGAGCGTACCAAGATTGGGGCCAATACACAGCCCTTCTATGTGCTGCTCGACCCAGCAACGGGCAAGCCCCTCAATGGCTTGCGTTCCTACGATGAGGACATCGATCCTTACATAGAGTTCCTGCAGAAGGGATTGCAGAACTACAAAAAATAGGTAAGAAAAGACCCATGGGGAGGCCTGGCTGATTCGGCTAGGCCTTTCTTTTGACACCTCATTTTTTCCAGTGCACTCGAAAACTTTTTCCAGTGCACTCAAAAAATATTTCCAGTGCACTCGAAAAAAAACGCCAGTACACTCGGAAAAATACAGGCTATTTGTTTTGTATTATGATTATTTGCCAGGAATAATTTTGGGTTTAGGGATAATTTGCTTACCTTTGCATCATCTATTGATAATGATTATGTTAGACAAGAAGACACGCGAAAGCATCATTGCATTGGTGCACCAGGAGGTGGTGCCAGCCATTGGTTGTACGGAACCCATGTGTGTGGCCCTCTGTACGGCCAGGGCAACGGAACAGCTTGGTATGCGTCCAGCCCGCATAACGGCTCTGCTGAGTGCCAATATCCTGAAGAATGCCATGGGCGTGGGTATTCCTGGCACAGGGATGACAGGGCTGCCTATTGCCATTGCCCTTGGCGCTCTGATTGGCAAGAGCAGCTACCAGCTGGAGGTGCTGAAGGACCTGACGCCAGAGACCCTTGAGGAGGGCAAGCGGTTTGTAGCAGAGAACCGCATTGATATCCAGTTGAAGAAGGGTATCACGGAGAAGCTGTATGTGGAGATTATTGCTGAGGGTGACGGCAGGGAGCCCCGCAAGGCAACAGCTATCATCTCGGGCAGCCATACGCATTTCGTGGATGGTACGGAAAAAGCATCGTCGACCGACTGTTCCCTGCAAGCTGAGGCTGCAGAACCCACGCTAAACCTTCGACTGGTCTATGATTTTGCCACGACGACACCTTTGGAAGAAATCTGTTTTATCGAGGAGACACGAGCATACAACATGACGGCAGCTCGTGAGGCTCTGAAAGGCAACTATGGCCACAACCTGGGCAAGACCATCGACCGTCCGTTGTCGAAGGGCATCTTCGGCAATAGCATCTTCTGCCACATCATTGCCCGCACGGCCTCTGCCTGCGACGCCAGGATGGGCGGTGCTATGATTCCCGTGATGAGCAATAGCGGCAGTGGCAACCAGGGCATCTGTGCCACCAACCCCGTGTGCGTCTATGCCAAGGAGAACGAGAATACGGAGGAGGAACTGATTCGTGCCCTGATGCTGAGTCATCTTACCGCCATCTATATCAAGCAGTCGCTAGGTGCCTTGTCCGCCCTCTGTGGGTGTGTGGTGGCCTCGATAGGCAGTAGTGTGGGTATCACCTATTTGATGGGTGGTGACTATAGTCGTATCTGTGCCTCGGTGAAGAATATGGTGGCCAATCTGACAGGCATGATCTGCGATGGTGCCAAGCCCTCGTGCTCTCTGAAGATTACCAGTGGGGTGTCGACGGCTGTTCTCTCAGCCCTGCTCTCGATGGAGGGCAAGTGTGTAGGCAGTAGTGAGGGCATCGTAGACGATAGTGTGGACAAGTCGATTCGCAACCTGACGGCGATAGGTGCCAACGGCATGGGGCCTACCGACGAGATGGTGCTGAACATCATGACATCAAAGGGTTGTTAGGCCATGACAGACCATTATTGTGCTATCTTCCAAAGGACAAGACTGCTACTGGGTGATCAGGTCATGGAGCGCATGGCAACCCAGCGTGTCATCATCTTTGGCGTTGGTGGCGTGGGTTCGTGGTGTGCAGAGAGTCTGGTGCGAAGTGGTATCAGCAGGCTGACCATAGTAGATGCCGACCGTGTGTGTACCAGTAATATCAATCGTCAGCTGATGGCGACAAGCCAGACCGTCGGACAACCGAAGGTGGAAGTGCTACGGCAGCGGCTGCTCACCATCAACCCCGATGCAGAGATCGTTGCCCTGGAAAAAGTGTTCTGTGAAGAGACTGCCGACAGCTTTGAGATTGCCAGCTACAACTATATAATAGATGCCATTGACTCGCTAAAGGACAAGGCGCTGCTGATACGGATGGCCACACAGACGGAGGCACAGCTGTTCTCGTCTATGGGAGCAGCGCTGAAACTGGATCCCACTCGCATCAAGGTGGCTGAGTTCTGGAAGGTGGAAGGCGACCCGTTGGCACGTTCCCTGCGAAAGCGTTTCAAGAGCGAGGGTCGCTTCCCGGAGAGGAAGTTCCTGTGCGTCTATAGCGACGAACTGCTACAAAACAAGCAGATAGACAATAGTGCCGAAGAGCCGGGAATGTTTCATAAAGCCCAGGCCAATGGCACTATTGTACATATCACAGCAATTTTTGGATTGATGCTGGCCTCGCTGGTGGTGAGAGACATCACCAGCGAGACAGGCAACTGACTGCTAGTAGAAGATCATGCTGAGCACGTAGGCCACAATGGTCGACGTGATGACGCATATCAGTCCAGGCATCATGAACGAGTGGTTGAGCAGGTACTTGCCAATGACGGTGGTTCCGCTTCGGTCGAAATTCACGGTTGCGATGTCGGAAGGATAGTTGGGGATGAAGAAATAGCCGTAGACGCTTGGCAGCACACCCAGCAGTACAGGACCTGAGATGCCCAGCTTGTAGGCCAGTGGCAACATGGCTACGACAACGGCTCCCTGCGAATTGATGAGTACAGAGACGAGGAAGAACACAATGGCGATGGTCCATGGATATTCAGCCACGACACCCTCGAGCATACTCTGTATCTCAGCCATGTAGTTCGAGAAGAAAGTATCTGCCAGCCATGCAATGCCGTAGATGGCAACCACAGCCACCATGCCACTCTGCCACACGGGTCCTGCCACGGCCTTCTTGGGCTTGGCCTTGCAGAAGATAATCATCAGGGCAGCAGCAGAAATCATCACAATCTGGATGACGACGTTCATCTTCAGGTCTACCATCCCATGTTCGGTATATCCTTGCAACTCAATGCCGGAAGCAGCCAGCTGCTTGGCAGAGATGGCGGCACCTTCGGCAAGCGTGAGGTCTTCAGCACCCTTCACGGCCTTCATCGTGTCGTAGGAGGGCAACAGCTCAGGCAGCACGGCAAACATGACGATGACGGCTAGTGCTCCCAGGAAGATGAACACAGCATTCTTGGCTGATTGCGGGATCTCCTGGTCGAGGGTTGTGGCATTGGAACCATAGATGTACTTCCGCTGTTCGGGATCAGCCAGCTTAGCCTGGAACTGTGGGTCCTTGTCGAGGTCCAGCCCGCGATGATAGCTGGCTGCAGCGGCTGCCATCAGACCACACAGACAGGCGGGGATGCTGATCATCAGTACGCGGGGAATGGTGATGTCGAAGCCATTGGCATTGGAAATGGTGACAAAAGCCACAACGGCAGCGGCTATTGGCGAACAGGTGATACCGACCTGCGAGGCAATGGACGCCACACCGCAGGGACGCTCGGGACGGATGCCTTTCTTCAGGGCGATGTCGCAGATGATAGGCATCAGCGTGTAGACCACGTGGCCTGTGCCTACCAGTACGGTCAGGAAGAAAGTACAGAGGGGAGCCAGGAACGTGATGCGGTCAGGATGCTTGCGCAGCAGTCGCTCAGCAATCTGGATGAGCCAGTCCATACCCCCCGATGCCTGCATGATGCCCGCACAGGTGACGGCAGCAATGATGATGTAGATGACATCGGTAGGAGGCGTGCCAGGCTTCAGGCCGAATCCAAAGACGAGAATAGCCAGTCCGATACCGGAGATGGCACCAAGGGCAAGCGAACCATATCGCGAGCCCACCCAGAGTGCACCAAGTACAATGCACAACTGCAGAATCATTGTAAAGGTAATCATAAAGTAATATAATGTTTTAGACGTTTCAATATCGTTTTTCGGCGACAAAGGTAAGAAAAAGTTTGTGAATGACCAAACTTTTTCGTACCTTTGCCAACAGAAATTTAAAACATTTTTCGGATGAAATTGATTAGTTGGAATGTGAACGGGCTGAGAGCCTGCGAGGGAAAGGGCTTTAGCGACGTCTTCCGCCAGTTGGATGCGGACTTCTTCTGCCTCCAGGAGACGAAGATGCAGCCAGGGCAGCTCGACCTGGCCTTCGAAGGTTATGACTCCTACTGGAACTCGGCAGAGAAGAAGGGCTATAGCGGTACTGCCATTTACACCCGTCACAAGCCGCTTGGCGTGACTTATGGCATCGGTATTGACGAGCACGATCATGAGGGACGTGTCATCACGCTGGAGATGGACGACTTCTATCTGGTTGACGTCTATACGCCCAACTCGCAGGACGAGTTGCGACGGCTGGACTACAGGATGCGGTGGGAGGATGACTTCCAGGCCTATCTGCGCAGACTGGACGAGCAGAAACCTGTCGTCGTGTGTGGTGATATGAATGTAGCCCATGAGGAGATAGACATCAAGAATCCCAAGACCAACAGGCGTAATGCCGGTTTTACGGACGAGGAGCGAGAGAAGTTCACGCAGCTGCTGCAGAGTGGATTTACAGACACCTTCCGCTGGAAATATCCCGACCAGGTGACCTACTCGTGGTGGAGCTATCGTTTTCAGGCACGACAGCGGAATACGGGCTGGCGTATCGACTATTTTGTGGTGAGCAACCGCTTGCAGTCGCGTGTGGAAGATGCCAGGATACATACCGATATCTTTGGATCGGACCACTGCCCGGTGGAACTCGATCTGGAATAGTACCCAATAATGACTAAATAGTTTTGAGGGGTTCGCAACGGGAGGTGTTTGCGAAACCCTTATTTTTTGGTATTGTGGCAATGGGATTTTCTCCGTAACTTTGCACCGCGAAACAGCAAACATTTAGCCCTTTAGAATAAAAAATGAAGAAGACAGTAGTTGTTTATGGTTCCTCAACAGGAACATGCGAGGCAATCGCAGAGAAAATCGGTGCCAAACTAGGTGCCGAAGTCATCAATGTGCAAGACCTCAGTACCGATGTCGTTGCTGCTAGTGATAACCTGATCCTTGGCACATCGACATGGGGTGCCGGCGAGTTGCAGGACGACTGGTATGACGGTCTGAACGTGCTGAAAGGCACAGACCTGACAGGGAAGACCATCGCCCTGTTTGGCTGTGGCGACTGTGAGTCGTATGGTGACACCTTCGTGGGTGGCATTGGCGAGCTCTATGACGGCATCAAGCAGAGTGGTGCACATATCATTGGCCAGGTGGCTACCGATGGCTATACCTTCGATGACAGTAGTGCTGTTGTTGACGGTATGTTCGTGGGACTGCCCCTGGACGACGTGAATGAGGACGACAAGACAGACGCCCGTATCGATGCCTGGGTGGCTGAGATCTCACCATCGTTGTAGAAACCTTTAATACACCACTCGTATGCCGACACCCATAGACCTGAAAGTACTGATGAACCATATCTACGAATACCAGAAGGGTGTTCGACGCATGGTACTGTTTACTTGTCCCAAACAGTATGGCAAGTATGCTACGGAGCGACTGCGCAGTCAGAAGATAGACTATGTGCTTCAATCTGCTGGCAAGAACAATCTGAATGTCTATTTCGGGCGTCCTGAGTGCCTGGAGGCCATCCGGTTGATAGCCACTCGTCCTCTGAATCAGCTCACGCCAGAAGAGGACTTCATACTAGGGGCGATGCTGGGCTACGATCTCTGTGCACAATGTCAGCGTTATTGCGAGCGGAAATGTAAGGTGTCATAACTCATTTATCTTACAAAGAAAATCCCTGAAGCATTAATGTTTCAGGGATTTTATAATTTGACAGGGCTTCCTGAGTCAGATTTCTGGCTTGCCAGCTCACTAGAGTGAGATTACGGCTCGCTCCAAGAGAGGTTACGGCTCGCTTCAAGAGAGATTACGGCTCGCTTCAAGAGAGATTACGGCTCGCTCCAAGAGAGGTTACGGCTCGCTCCAAGAGAGATTACGGCTCACTCCAAGAGAGGTTACGGCTCACTTCAGGAGAGGATGCCGCATCTATTGTTCGATGTATTTCAGCTCCTTGTCGCCAGGCTTGAAGAGCAGGCCCGTGCAGCGTTTTGCTTTTACGCGATATTTCTTCAGTTCTACTTTGTTCCATTGAATCTGATCTGTGCGTTGAGCCAGGGGAGCATGTGGGATGATGCTGCCATCGCGTACCAGGATGATACAGGGGATAGCACCAGCCTTCATGGTCTGATAACCTCCGTCGTAGACCTTTCCATTCTGATAGTCGATCCATTTGCCCTTGGGCAGATAGACACTACGCTCGTTGCCCGATTCCAATAGTGGGGCCACAAGAATCTGCGAACCAAACATATACTCGTCTTCTACCAGCCAAGCGCCAGGATCGTCGGGGAATTCAACTAGCAGGGCACGTACCATAGGCAGGCCACGCTCCGAACAGTCCTTTGCCTGTGCATAGACATAGGGCATCAGACGATATTTCAGTTCAGCACTCTGGCGGAAGGCATCGGTGAACGACTCGCTGATGAGCCAGGGCTCTGTAGGAGGTGCACCATGAGCGCGGGTGTGACTGCTGAGGAAACCAAAGGGAAGCCAGCGGCGATAGACATCCTCTGGCGAGGCTGTTACAAAGCCACCCATATCATGACTCCAGAACGAGAATCCGCTGAGGCCAAAGGAGAGACCGCCACGCAGGTCGCCCAGCATGCCGATATTCGTGGTGGCAGCATCGCCACCCCAGTGCAAGGCATAGCGCTGGCTGCCTGCCCAGGCTGAGCGAGCCCAGATGATACCCTCGCCAGGATGCGAGCGCTCTACCTGTTCCCACAGGGCTTTGTTGTAGCGAAGGGGATAGAGATTGTGCTCGTAGAGGCCACCCTTGCCGCTATGATAGAATCCGTTGTAAGGAGCAGCTTCACCAAAGTCGCACTTGATGGTGGACACTCCCTGGCGCATCAGCCCCTCAATCTTCTGCTGATACCAGCTGACGGTTGCTGGATTGGAGAAGTCGAGGATGGCATCTTCTACAGGCATACCACCATCAGCATTCCTGACGTGCAGCCCTTTCTCGATAATCTCTGGGAAGAAACGGTTCTTCGGAGTGAAGTAGGGGAGTTGCCACAAACAGGTGTGGAAGCCGTCATCAGCCAGTTGCTTCAGCATTCCCACAGGATCGGGGAAGCGGTCTTTGGCAAATTGGTAGTCGCACTGCCAGTCAACGCCAAACCATCCTGTGTCGAAGTGGATGACATCAGCGGGTATCTTGTGCTTGCGCAGCTGACTGGCAATCTCTAGACCTTCCTCCTGCGAGAAATAGGTGATGCGGCTCATCCACGTGCCAAACGACCACAGGGGCAGCATGGGGCTCTTGCCGGTGATGTTGGTATATTCGTTCAGTATGTCCTTGGGCTCACCAAAGAATACGAAGAAATCAACTTCCTCATCGGCCATGAACAGACGGTCGGCTCCAATATATGAGGCTCCAAAGTCGCAGGTCACAGGGGCAGAGGTGTGCATGAAGATGCCATAGCCACGATTGGAGAAGAAGAAGGGAACGGGTTTGTATTGCCCGTCCGTCTCAGGACCTTGCGGGTCGGTGACGCTAAGGTGAACCTTCTGTCCTACCTTATTCAAAGATGTGAAGGACTCGCCACAGCCATAGATACGCTCGCCAGGGGCAAGGGTGAAGACGGGATTGACACTTCGAGAGTTGTCACTACCTCTTTTGATGAACGAGAAGGGAAGCAGTTTGACTTGTGAGGAGTCGTTGTCGATGATATGACGCGACTGTGTGAGCAGCCGTCCTTTCTCGTCTTTCAGTACCAGGCGGAAGGGATATCGCTGCACCTCCAGCGTGCCATAGGCTGTCTTGTAGACAATGGCATTGCCGTCGGAGGCCGTACATTTCCAGTCTGATGAGGTAGGCACAGGACCTGCCAGCATGGGACTGTCGGCATCCTTGCGTTGTGAGGCCACAGGGGTGGTGAGCATGCGGATGCGGAGACAGCGGGGACTGACGAAACTGATCTTCAGCGAGAGGTTGGGATCGTTCTCGTAGGCAGCATCGGGGAAATCGAGCATCTGCATGCGGACGGGCCAGTAGCCATTGAGGTTGAAGGCCTGTCGTGGCGACAGACGGTAGCGCTTCCAGTTGACCAGACCTTCAGCCTTGGCAGCATCGAACGTCGTGAGGCTGTCGGCAAGAAAATAGGTGTTGCTAAGGTCACTGAACTCACCCGACATATCTTTCTGCATGCATTGCAGATACTGAATGCCAGCATTGGTTTGCAGCTGGGCAGAGGCTGTGGAGAAGGCACAGCACAGGAGAAATGAGGCTAGTACTTGTTTCATTTATATCCTAAATTCCGCAGCACTTTAGTTTAACATTCTTTATAAGTACCTGAGCGACAAAAAGTTGCACAGGATTTGGTCATGTCAGAAATTTCACTTACCTTAGTGCTGCAAATCAAGACAAGCAAAATCATCAATGACATGGCAAAGGTAAGCATAAAATCTGAGAAAATCACCGCTTTTGGCGGAATATTTTTCGTTTTGGACAAATTTGACCGTATTCTGTCCTCTG
>JAIKWS010000117.1 GCA_024684515.1 Prevotella sp. | reverse complement strand
GGGTGTTACCCAAACACCTCACACAACACCTCATAAAAATCGTCCTTTTTGAACTAAATTTTGCACTTTTGCAGTTTTGCATCCGGAAAAAGCCATCGTTGGGAAATTCAAAAATGTAAACTATTTTGATTTGTAATATCAGGGTAGTTTTGTTAGTTGTAAAATATTTTCAAACCAGCAATTCTCCTGATTTTGTTACTACGCTAGAAAAAACAATCTGCTAGGCGAGAGAAAAATATTTCCCTAACTAGGAAAAAAAATGGCCACTCTACACTCCTTTAACATGTAAAATATATTCATCCATCACATGGTATTTCGCTATGAGGAGACTACGAGGTGTTTATGAGGTGTTTGGACAACACCCACCCTATGTGAAACCCCTGTGTTTATGGGCTTTTCCAAAGATTGTGTGAGGTGTTGGGCAAAAATAACTTAAGATTTTTTCAAAAATAAGAAAAAAGTATACAAAAGGAGGACTACACACAGCATTTATAAGTGAAGTCTATCATCCTAATAAAAGCATTTATCCTGCATTTGATGGTTTCTTCGTTTAAAGAAAAAATGTTTTTCTTTTGCATTTCTCTCACTTATTCGTACCTTTGGCCTGCGGCCTTAGGTACTTTCGTTCGGAAATGCAAAAGAAAAAAGTGTTTTTCTTTTGCATTTCTCTCACTTATTCGTACCTTTGCAGGCAAAATCTAAGCGATGATGGAAGAGCAGAAAGTGATTATATCTACAGAACTGGAACCAGCACTGCAAGAGGCTGTCGAATCGTGCCATGCTGACAAGCTGATGGTGCTAACCGATGAGACCACAGAACAGCTGTGCTGGCCTCTGGTGAAGGACTATAGCTGCATGAGAGACGCAGCGATGATTGTCATCAAGGCCGGTGATGAGCACAAGACACTGGACAGTCTTACCCACGTGTGGGAAGAACTACAGCAGAAGGGAGCCACACGACATTCACTACTGGTGAACCTGGGTGGCGGCATGGTGACAGACCTGGGAGGCTTTGCTGCCTCGACCTTTAAACGGGGACTGCACCTGATCAATATCCCCACTACCCTGCTGGCTATGGTCGATGCCTCTGTAGGCGGTAAGACAGGCATCAACTTCGGAGGTCTGAAGAACGAGCTAGGGGTATTCCGCAATGCCTCGGCCGTGATCCTCGACACGATGTTCCTGCAGACGCTCGATCGGGAGAACCTGCTTTCGGGCTATGCCGAGATGCTGAAGCACGGACTGATAGCCAACAGCGAGCAGGGACAGCCAGAGACGATGCTCAGCGAGCTGCTCACTTTCGACATCGAACAGCCAGACCTGCGAGAGCTGGGACGCATGGTGGCCGACAGCGTACAAGTGAAGCAACGCATCGTGATGCAAGACCCCCTGGAACAGGGTCTGCGCAAGGCCCTGAACCTGGGGCATACCATCGGCCATGCCTTTGAGTCGCTGGCCCTGCAACGACAGCCCGTGCTGCATGGCTATGCCGTGGCCTGGGGACTGGTATGCGAGCTCTATCTGAGTGTGATGAAGACAGGCTTCCCGACACAGACGATGCGACAGCTATCGAACTTCATCCTTGAGCACTATGGCCGTATGCCCATCACTTGTGATGACTACCCCACCCTGCTGCAGCTGATGACGCACGACAAGAAAAACATTGCCGGGCAGATCAATTTCACTCTGCTCGGCAACGTTGGAGATATCCGTATCAATCAGACGGCTACGAAAGCCGAGATTGAAGAAGCACTGGACTTCTATCGCGAAGGACAATAGGCAGTCTAGCGCAGCACCTTCTTACCATCGATGATGAAAAGCCCACGGGCAGCGGTATCCACCCGCTGTCCGTATAGGTTGTAGATGACAGGCTCGTCATGATGTCTCTTCACTGCACCAATGGTGGTAGCGGTGCCGGCCACAACGGCCTCGGCACCCAGTCCACCCATACGGTTGGCCGTACGTACGGTCAGGCAATCCTTAGCAGGATCGATAGTGATGCTGAACGTGCCATCGGTGGAAATACCCACAAACTGTCCGTTCCTGAACAATGCCCATGCCACGGCCCCATTGTCGGTGGGTGACAAAGTGACGGTGCCATTGCTGTACTTGGCATCGGCAGGTGCATCCAGCTGTGCTGCCAGCTGTGCGGGATTCCAGTCGGTGAACATCTTGTCGTAGGCAAAGTCAGCAGCTTGCTCAGCAGTGATAATGGTCTCGAAGACACCACCATGTGAGGTAATCTTGTTGCTGGCAGGGGTGATGTCATTGCCACTGAGATCCCTGGTGCCATACTCGCCAAAGAGCTTGGGGTCTTTGTTGTTCATGCCCTTCTGTGTCCATCGCGAACTGACGATGGTGTTCTTGGCATGATTGTCGAGCACTGTGTTGAGATAGACACAGATAGGCTCGTTCTGCCAGGTACGTCCGAAGTTCCAGTCGCCCTTGCCCTCAGCGAGATCCACAATCTGACAGCCATCGAAGACATAGCCGAACAGTGTCTTCGTGGTAGGTGCCACGATGGTCCGTCCCCCCTTGCCATTGCTGTTGCGAGGCTCGAGCGAGATGGTGGTATTCTGGAAACGGATGTCGCCACCACCGCAGATGAAGTCAACGGTGCCATGTATGTCGCACGTCTCCCAGTAGGCCTGCTGCTGAGCATTGGAACTGTAGTAGGTGTCCTGATATGAGAGCATGCGCACATTCTTGCCGATGGTGCGTGTGCCAGCATCCTGTAGCACGGCAGCACGTCCGGCCGAACCGGCATTGTAATAGTCGAGGGCATTCTTCAGAGTCAGGTCCTGCAGATAGAGATTGGTGGTGCTGGCCTGTAGCATGTCGGCCTTGCCAAGTCCCTCGATGGACTTGTCGGGCTTGGTGGTGATGATGGTACCCTCCATCGACTGTCCGATAATAGAGATGTTATGTCCGCTGATGGTGGTCTTCACCGTCTGACGAAGGTCGTAGACGCCATCGGGTAGGAAGATGTAGGAACGTGCGGCATCCTTGTTGGCATTGACACCATTGACGACATCGAGCACGTCGAGGAAGCTGCTGGCATCGCCTGCCTTGACAAAGTACCAGTTGCCCTGACTCTCATAGTTGGTCTCTGCCGTGTTCACAATCTTAATGGCATGGATATACATCTCACCTGCCGACTCCATGTTGAGGGTGATGGTGCCAGGATCGCCCTCGTAGTTGAAGGCCACGATCTCACCATCGGTCTCCTCGTTGTTCATGCCAGGCAGCGAACCAATCTTGTTGCCATTGGCATCGGTAATCGTGATGGCGGTGCCCTTGCCATAGCGGCAGAGGGTGACAGACACGGTGGCCTTGGGACCTACGAGCAGGTCCACCTTGTTGCCATTCTGGAAAGCCCAGCCATGCTGTCCGTCATGATAGTAGAAACCACTGCCAGAGGGACAGAAGGCCTCGTGGTCCTCAGGATAGAAGGTGGGGTCGGTGAGGTCGAAGAAGTACTTCTTGTGCATGCTTGGTGTCTCGATCTCGGTGTAACGTCCATAGAGATAGAGGTCGCTGGTGACGATATCATCTACCGTGTACTTACGTCCACCATCAGTGCGCACGAACCATCCACGCATGGCATAGCCCTCGGGGATGTAATAGTTGGACATCACATCACCCTGCAGATGTCCGATGGGAGCATCCTTCTCCACCAGCTGAGTGGTGAGTACGGTAGAGCCATCCTCGGGAGAGATATAGTAGAGGGTGAAATCGGGTTTCTGCACCACGTTGAGCACATAGTCGACGGAGGACTGATCGATGCTCATGGGGATGGTAACCACACAATGCTTGTCGTCGCCCTGATAGGTGATGGTGCCCACCTGTCCTGTCAGAGCCGTTGCCGTGACGGGGTTCTGCTCGCTGACCATCGTCACCGTCTTTGACAACTCGAAGGTGGCCTCGTAGGCATCGTCAAAGATTTCTGCAGCCGTAAACTCCTGCCCGTTGATGGTCAGTGTAGCCAGCACAGGCACATCCTTCTCCGTGCCACTGAGGGTGCCCTCGATGACGATATCGGCAAAACCTATCTGCTTGCCACTCTGCAAGTGATAGAGGTTGACCAACAGTCCGCAGGTGCCCTCGCCAGGAGTGGCTCCCACGATGTCGTAGGACAGCTCGCTATATTTCTGTGTCTCGTTATTACGATTAGGCTTCACCCCCATAGCCAGCGAGACGGTGCTCTTGTCGGGATTCTGCCACGACACATCGATGAGTCCATTGTCAGTGCCATAGCGAGTGGTCTTCAGCGACACCTTCGTAGGAGTGAAGGTAAAGCCGAAGCCAGGCTGTACGAGGAAGCGGATGGCATTGCTCTCGTCAGCAGCCGTGCCTCCTGACGGCTCGTTCTGCTGGGTGATGGGTTCGAACTGCGTCTGTCCGATCCCATTGGCATCGAGTCCCTTGAGAATGAGATTGCTGCCATAGGTCACCTTGCTGGTGATGAAATAGTCAGCAGCGGTGCCGAAATCAGCTTTCTGGTCGTCAGTACCCAGATTGAAGGGGAAGGTAGCGATGACCGGCTCGTTGTCGAGGGTAATTTTCGGCTCTGGCTCTTTCTGTAGCACAGAGAGTGAATAGAAATAATTGTTGTCGTTGGTCGAAGTGACCGCCACAAATCCCTGCTGTGCATCCACTGCCGATGCCTTATACTCGGTAGCGGGATTGTCCTGTGTGTTGGTAATCTCAGTCGTACTGCTACCAATGGTATAGTAGGAATATCCAGGATAGCCCTTCACGGTGACGATGTCGCCAGCAGCAGCCACAGGCACCTTGAACACAGCTCCCTTGCGCACCTGGATGTTGTTGCCATTGTTACGGAAGGCAGCACCGTTGGCCTCGACGGTCATCAGGATGCCATTGTCCTCAACAGCCTTGATAGTGGCAGCCTCGGTGCTTCCAGAGCATGCCATTGTTGCGTCCATGACATCGGCATTGGCATAGTCCCATGTTGCCGTCACGTCATCGGCCATAACTGCTGCAGAGAATGCCAGCAGCAGGCAGGACACGAGAAATCGGTTAGTTTGTCTTTTCATGATGGAATAGTTGTTAGTAATTATATTTCTACTGCATAATCTTAGTGGTAGTAATGCGTCCGCTGGCCATTCGCTCCACCAGAATCATCATCCCCTGTGTGGGAGTGCAGAGCCGCTGTCCCTGCAGGTTGTAGTACTCGGTGCTCACCACACGGTCTGCACACTTCTGTTGCGAGAGGCCTGTGGTGCCAGCGTATATGACTTTGACCAGGAAGATGCCACTCTCGCCACTGCCACGCACGATCTGATGATCGCCGGCAGGAACGTCATGGATGCTGTATACACGCACACCCTGGCTCCCCTCAGGAGCAGTGGCCGAGGCGAGGTCTAGCTCAGTGCCGTCAAACTTCAGCGTATGGTCACTCCATGTCGACTGTACGATGATCACCGTCGAGAGTGCTGTCGTCGTGAAACTGACTACTGTCGAGCCTTCCATCTTCAGTCCCTGCGTATAGGTGATACCATCATAGGTACCCGTGAATTTGGAGTTGAAATTGTGTTTGCCATCACCAAAGGAGAAGAATCCGTCGGTGGTCTGCACATCGCCACCATTGAAGGTGACAGTAAAGCTCTGGCCCTGTCCCTCATCGGGATTTGTCGATCCCCCACCTATAGCGGCCACCTCGGTGCCGTCTTCTTTCTTGTAGGCTGGATAGTATTCGTCTACAGTGCTCTGTGCATCAGCATTGCCACTGAGCATGATATCCTGTACCAGCGAGTTGGCATAGACCTCGAGGTTGGTATAGTATTTAATGGTGTCGAGGGTATAGAGCAAGGCATCGCTGGCATCATTGGGGTTCAGGCCATTGGCGGTCTCCCATGCATCGGGAATGCCATCCTTGTCGGTATCAAACCCTGCCTCACGACTACCTGTGCCAAAATTGCTCTCGGTATATCCATTGACATCCGATACGAGGTCGATGCGTCCCTGTTTCTTGGTAACAGAACCTGTGTAGGTAGCCGTGCCATTGCGTGCTTCAGTGAAGTAACGGATGTCTACATCGTCGGGAGTGAGTGACGAACCTGAGTAGGTCAGTACCTTGTCGTAGGCGTTCACTGCCGTATGGGTTGTCACCTCGCCAGCAGGAGCAGCCTCGTCGAGCTGTATGCACACACAGTCTGTTCCTTCGGTATTCTTGACATACTCCACAGCCGCACCATTATAGTGATTAGGATCGGGGCTGTAGTGCTTGTTGTTGATGACATAGGTGCCATTATCATATTGTACATAGCTCCAACCGGCATTAGCAATAGAATTGATCTGGTTGCCACTGAGATAGTAGCGACTGGTCATACCCCAAAGCTTGGGATGCCCGCTGGCATTACCACTTGCACCAACGGTGACCTGTGTCAGACGACTGGTGGTGGCAGCTGGTCCCGTCTTGTAGTAGTTGTTCACCATATTGATCTGTCCTCCTCCTGGACCGCCATAGCATCCATTACCGCAGTTGTAGACCACGCAATTGCGGAAGTCAACGTTCTCGGCCTGTACCTCGTTCTCCCACTTGTACTCGCTGTAGAGTTTGTTGTTGACATAGCCATCCCACTCGTAGCGTGCACCATTGAAGCGTGGCGAACGGTTGTTGACGTGGCAGATGAGGTTGTGATGGAACGAAGCCAGCTTGCCTCCCCAGATGCCACCATAGCCATGGGCACCCTTGCCGTGACCGGCATCATTGAGGCTCTCGCCAATGGTGCACCACTGCAGGGTGAAGTTGTTGTTGTCGTAGAACGAGGCCACCTCGTCGATGCTCCATGAGAACGAGCAGTGGTCGATCATGATTCCCGTGCGTTGTCGTGTCCACGTGGCGTCGGCACCGTCGTTGATATCACGTTCCTGTCCTCGTCGGCTGCGTATGAATCGCACCACGATATTGTTGCCCCCATAGAGCAAGGTATAATAGCGCAGGGTGATGCCAGGTGCAGGAGCCGTCTGTCCGAGAATGGTGGTATTGGCACCGATGGTGACATCGCTATTGAGGGCAATGACACCCGCGACATCAAAGACGACCATCTTCTTGGCTGAGCCCTTCACAGCCTCGCGGAAAGAGCCTGCGCCACTATCGTTGAGATTGGTGACGTGTACGATTTTTCCGCCACGACCACCAGCCACGAAGCGACCATGCCCCTCAGCACCAGGAAAGGCAGGTGCCTGTGCCTGAGCCACCATCATAGTGGCCATAACTAGAAATAGTAAAAGTATTTTCTTCATTGTATATTTGTTAATTAGTAATTCGCATATTTGGAGTAGCACTCACGTGGAGGAAGTTCATGCGGCAAGCCTCATAGTACAGAACATCTAGACATGGGGGCAAATCCGCAGAAGGGGGTCTTTCTTGAGAGGGGTCTTTCTTGAGAGGGCTCCTTCTTGAGATGGCTCCTTCTTGAGAGGATCTTCTTAAGGAGAGGGCTCCTTCTTGGGGGCCTTTTCTTGAGGAGAGACGCTCTTCTTGAGGAGGGGGCTCTTCTTGAGGAGACTATTCTACTGCATTCTCTGCAGTCCTTCCCATTGTACATTCCACTTGCCATCTTGTGGGAAACCGGGATTATGCGGCTGCTGGCAACCATCCCATCCGGCACACATCATAGCCACTGCCGTGAGCAGGGCACCATTGCCTGGCAAGTAGATGCGCAGGCGGTCTGCAGTCTGGAAGTTATGTCCATTCTTCAGGTATGTATTCTTCTGTGTGTCTATGAGCAAAGCCTGCAAGGCAATGTCGGGACGACCCAGACGGGCTGCGGCCATCGCAGTCATGCCATAGTCCCAGCCCCATGTCGTCTGCCAGTTCCAGTTCGCCATCAACCAGTCGAGGGTCTTCTTGGCCGTATCCTTGTCGCCCATACCTGGTGGCAGCATGCCGAAGGGTCCCAGCACGGCAGGATGGTCATTACGGCATTTCTCCGTGAAAGTCTCCGTTGCC
>JAIKWS010000102.1 GCA_024684515.1 Prevotella sp. | reverse complement strand
TACTGAGAAGGTGAACAATGTGCTGGCACCAAAGCACAAGCTCAATCTGCTGAAGCAGAAGTAGTCAGACGATTGCTGAAATTATCTATATGACTGAGCCACAGTGGGTTCAGAATACGAAAGAAGAGGGAGTGCCACGATGCTGTGACGCTCCCTCTTTGCTGTTTTTATCGTTGTGTATTATTATTTGTAGTCGCGGATTCTCACATCGATGTCGCTGCCGGCCATACGCATGCGCACCTGATTGATGGGTGTCTCTGAGTAGTGGTAGGGGAAGAGCACCTTTGGCTTGATGATGTTTGCTGCACGCTCCAGCTGGTCGATGGTCATCGTATAGGGCTGGTTGCAGGGCAGGAAGGCGATGTCGATATCCTTCAGGTTTGCCATCTCGGGGATGTCCTCCGTGTCGCCGGCAATGTAGATGCGCAGGCCGTCGAGCTCCAGCACATAGCCGTTGTCGCGACCCTTCGGGTGATACTGTTCCCTGCCGGGTGTTGTGTTATAGGCAGGTACTGCCCATATCTTGATATCGTTTGCGAACTTGATGCTGTCGCCATTCTGCAGGGCCAGTCCTCTGTGTACCTTTGCGCTGACGGTGGGGTTGGCATATACAGCAGTGGCGGGCATATACATCTGCGGCAGAGCCATCGGGTCGTAGTGGTCCATGTGCTCGTGGGTGATCAGGATGATGTGTGCCTTGGGCAGCAGCGACACATCGGTCTTGGGCTCAATGGTCGTGCCTACGGGGTCGATGTAGATGTGGCGTCCGTCATACTCGATGTGTATGCTGGCATGCTTGATGTGATAG
Organism: Prevotella sp.; assembly: GCA_024684515.1. Lineage (GTDB taxonomy): Bacteria > Bacteroidota > Bacteroidia > Bacteroidales > Bacteroidaceae > Prevotella. The sequence continues at coordinate 5,512 of JAIKWS010000102.1, read as the reverse complement.
ATGGTGACGGTCTTGCCGCCAGGAGTGGTAAAGGTGTCACTCGGCTGTGCTGCTGAGGCTGTAGTGGCCATCATCAGTGCAAGCCCAAGGAAGAGCGTTTTGAATAGATTTTTCATTTTCTCGTTTTTTTGATTATGTCTGATAGTGATTGTCTCTATGCTTTTTTTCTGAGGTGCAAAGGTAGTCGTTTTTCGTGAGATACCCAAAAATATGCCTATTAATTTTGCGTTTTTGCAGATTTTGGCTACCTTTGCAGCATCATGGATATTCATCCCATAGCCTATTTCCACTCGCCCCTGACGTCAAAGTTCGGCATTCCCCGTCAGAGTGGGCTTGTCAGTCAGCTGGAGGGCACCATCATTCTCGAGCCACCCTACCGGCAGGCAGATGCCGTGCGGGGCTTGGAGGATTTCGACTACCTGTGGCTTATCTGGGAGTTCTCGGCCAACAGGCCTTCTAGTGGCTCTTCTCCGCAGTCTGCCGACGTCCGTCTCACTGTTCGTCCCCCTCGTCTGGGTGGCAACCGTCGCATGGGAGTCTTTGCCACCCGTTCCCCTTTCCGTCCCAACCCGCTGGGGCTGTCGTGTGTGCGTCTGAGTCATATCGACTACGACCATCATCAGGGTCCAGTCATTCATGTGCTGGGAGCTGACTTGATGGATGGCACCCCCATCTACGACATCAAGCCCTATGTGACCTCGGCCGACAGCCGTCCTGATGCCCGTAGCGGATTTGTTGACCAGACACCCTGGCAGCGGCTCAGGGAGGTCATCATTCCCGACGAGTATGCCCGTCCGTTCACTGTTGCAGAGTTGTCCAGTCTTAGGGAAATTCTCGCTCTCGACCCCCGTCCAGCCTATCACGACGATGATTTTCGCGTCTATGGCATGCCTTTTTCGGGCTATGATGTGCGTTTTTGTGTGGAAAAAGATGTGGTGAGGGTGGTTGGTCTCTCCAAGATATAAAAAGGAAGTCCCTCATTATCAAGGACTTCCCTTTCCATAGGCTACTTGTTGAGTGTCTTTCTGGTATCAGTATATACCCCTCATGCAACAATGCAACAATGCAACAATGCAACAATCAGTGGCGGATGACTGCTGCCAGCCTCACCTTCTCGTCTCATGCCGACTTGGCCATCGTTGCCGACAGCTTGCGCCAGTGAGGACGTCGGTCGTTGTCCAGTTCCTGCTGTGGCATTCGCTCTACAAGTCCTTCCTTGGTCCATCGGCTGATGATGCTGCGGTAGGTCGACTCCTGGTACTGTCCACTCTTTGACGCACGCAGGTCGTCGATTGTGAAGACCTCGGGCAGGCAGTCGTAGGTGTTTCGGTTAATGGTCAGCCTGTTCACGGGCATGTGCTTCTGCTGCTGCAGCTCCATAGCCTCGCCGATGAGCATCATCTGATTCTCCAGCACATGGTCGGCCAGTGCGAGCATGTTCTCCACACAGGATTTCGACACGTTCGTTTTCCTCTCCATCAGGTGGAAGATCACGCCACAGCGTGTGGCAATGACCGCAGCTCGCTTGCGCAGGTCGTCCATCGTGGTGTCCATATTCTTCATGGCCTCGATGCGTTTCTCCTCTAGCCATTCCTCGATGGCCTTGTTCAGTCGGGGCACCTTGACAAGTCCCGACATCGACTGCAGCCTCTCGGCTTCCTTCCAGATGGCCTCCTTTTGCTCCTGTGTCATGAGCTTGTACTTAGGCAACTTGGCGAAGCTGTTGTCTGGCAGTGCCGAGAAGAGTATACGTCCTGCCAGTCCGTTCTCGCTGTTCTCGTGGCCGAAGAGTCGGTAGAAGGCTCCATAGGTGCCGAGGGCAGTCCAGTTGTAGGCCACGTTGACCTCGCCCGACTCAGCCTGGTCGCTGTTGTAGTCCTGTCCCCACACGCCCCTGTCGAATGCATATCGGTAGAGGTCGAGCTTCGACGACCAGCAGCCTGCCGAGTTGGTTTTCAGCACCGTGTCGAGCTCTTCGCAGAAGGAGTACAGGCAGTGTCCCTGTGCATTCTTCAGACGTTTCAGCATTGCCGAGTTCGAGATGGTGAATGGCACCTTCTGGATGACCTCTTTGGGCATCTCGATGGCTCGCTCGTTGGCCTTGCGCAGCTTGTTCTTCTCCCTCACGGCATCTTCACGGGCCCTAGCCTCTTGTGCCAGCTTGTTCAGGGGTTCCAGCCAGGTGTTGACGGCATCCAGGCAGTAGGACTTTCCGCCTGCCTGTTTGGCCACGATCATCGACATCAGCCCCAGGTGGTGGATCTTGCCGTCGGCATACTGAAATCTCACCATGTCGAGATAGACGGCTACGAGGGGCAGGATGGCACAGAGTACACTCATCTGGTATTCCTCGGGCACCATCAGCACGGGGTCGCGAAGTGCTGCGGGCAGCTTGTGCATGTTCATCTTGCGCTTCTTCTTCTGGGGTTCTACCACAGCCACTTCGGCACTGGCCTCCTGCTTGTCCTCGCTGGCCTTCTCGGCAAAGGCTTCGGCATGTATCTCACGCAGCCGGCGGGTCATGGGACGGTTCATCTCCGTGTAGTTGGCATAGAAGTCGCTGATCAGCTGCTGGCAGTCTTTCTCAGTGGCATAGCCAGGCATTCGCGTGGCCACTACGGCCTTCATCTGCTCTATCGTCATCAGTCGGCAGGCACCCACCGAGAAGATGCTCAGCAGCGAGTTGTGGCGCACACCAACTACCTGCAGCTGCTTTTCGGTCAGCCCTGCTTCAGCCATACACAGGTCGAAGGCACGCAGACAGCGAGGGTCGGCCTCCACATTATTAATGATAGGAGAGGCAACGGGCTGAAAATCCAGCTCGCCTTCCGACAAGGGCGCAGATTTGCGCTCTTGTCCGGGCAGTGCTTTCAGCCGACGTCCGTCGATGGTGAGTCCTCGCTGCTCGTAGATCTTTCGACGCAGTTGCAGCTCTCCGTCCGAGAGCACTTCGTACCAGTGTTCCGAGGTGTAGATGACCTGCGAAGCATCGGTGATGAGGATGAATCGTTCGGGCGACACACAGGTGCCGTCGTAGTCCACACCCAGTGCCTGGCAGTAGGCTTGCTGTGCCTCGACGATGGTCATGCCCACTGGAATGCGGATGTCGATGTGCAGCTTCTTGCGTGCCGAATACTCCATGTGCAGCAGCATGTCGTGCCACTCGCCCTCGCCCTCGTTCAGCTCGCGGGCACGGGCAATGGTCTGCTCTACAATGTCAGCATCGTCGATGTCGACACATGTCTGGAAGAGGAACGATTCGGGGTCCATGTCGGCTTGCGAGCGATGGTTGTTCCTGAATCGGTAGTAATGCGAACAGCGTAGGGGCAGCTGGCTCTTCAGCTCGTCGTGGCCGTTGCGGATGTCGCTCACCAGGTCGGCCAGCCACTGTTCGGTAATCAGTTGGTTGTAGGTCTCGAGGTCATTTTCGAAAGCCAGTCCTCGGTTAGGCTTCCTGGCACCGTTGAGTGCCATTCGATGCGTTAAATTTTTTGTTATCATAGACACATATTTTTTGTCAACGAGGGACCATCCCCCGTTTTCTGCGACAAAGGTACAAAATTTTTTATGCTAAATCAAGTGTTTTTCCTGGTTCTCGGACAGATGTCAAAGGTGTGTCAGTGTTATGTCAAAATGTCAATAAAATGTCAATCTTTTGGCTTTAGAAGGGGTATGAAAAGTGTAAAAATCTCGCGATAGCTGTCTTTCTCCTCGGTCTTGAGTTCGTAGTCATATTTGTCCACCACACTGAAGTCGTTGTTGTTCGAGCGACGGATGGAGTTGGCCTTCACCTTCTCGCCCAGTATCTGTTCTATCAGCATGCCGAAGGTGGCCTTGTTGGTCTTCTGTGCGATGATGTCCTCTCGCTTCATGACTCTCATCACGAGTGGCCAGTTCCAGTTGTCCTGTCTGACGTCTTCTGGTCGTCGTGCCTTTTTGCTCTCTGCCATAGGGATGTTCATGCGACGATGGATCTCGTGGACGATGGCCACCAGCATGTTGACACTGTCGGCATTGTTGCGTATGTGTCCTACCACGCATGCCGGCAGCAGCATTGCCATCTCCTCGTCGTCTTGATGGAAGTGGCTGTCAATCTCTTTCAGGTCGGCATAGCCCATCATCTGCTGATGGTGGTCGCTATACCAGTCGGCAATCAGCGTGCGGTAGGGCAGTGCTGCCTCGAGGGTAGGCTGTGACTTGGCCTTCTCTACGATATATGCAACGGGTATTTCTTTGAGATTCGACATTGCTTAGCGGGGGGCTAACATTTCACTAAACTTGGTTTCTATTTTCGTGTCGTTCAGCCTTTTCACCAAATCCAGATAGTCGATGTCCACGGTTCTGAACACAATCACCGTTCCCAGCTCTTCGTTGTCGAAGATGTTCATATATTCCATCAGTTGCCCCAAGAGCTGGTTGTAGGCATCTTTTTTATTGCCTGGCTCGAAGTAGGCCTCAAAATAGATGGCGGCAGTGTCTGACGATTGGCAGACCACCGTGTCGTTCGTATTGACGAATTCCAGTTCCACCTGGTAGTTGATATACGGCTCGCTAGACTTTGGCAGGCACAGGCTGCCACCGTTGTTGTGCAGCTGTTCGTACAGCTCGTAGGCCGATGAGGGGATTTCCTCGTGCATGCTTTGCTTGACGAACTTGCAGAAGGTGGTAGGCGAGATTTCCTCTCCCACCAGGCATACCAGTTGCGTTTCATAGACGCTGGTGTCGATCAAGACCAGTCCGTCGGCAGTGTCACGGCCACCAGCCACGATGGGATAGCTTTCGGTCAGTCCTATCTGCTCATCGTCGACCACTATCATCGTGCCTATCTGTCGCGCTATCTGTCCTTCGGCATAGATCAGCTTCTGGCAGTCGGGCAGAGGAAGTATTTTTACGTGCTTCATACATTATATATATATAGGGGGTACAAAGATAATTAATTTTTTGGTAATCGCCAAAGATTTTCCTGTCAGAATACATGTTTTTCATAGGTGGCCATTCGCGACGATGCAATCTTTGAGACCGACGGAGGGGCTGACGGAGGTTGCGGCTGTGGATAGCGAGGACAAAACCTCATACCTGATCAGGTATGTGGTTCTAACTACAGGTGATGATGAGAAATGGTTGCTGATGATGAGAAATGCTTACTGACGATGAAAAAACGCTTGCTGATGATGATGAAAAGGCAGGTGATGATAAAAAATGGCCTTGATAATTCAAAAAAATGCGTGTCGAAAATCAAAAAAATCGGTGAAAATGCTCGGAAATCAGCCATTTTTGTTGCAAGAAATCGATATCTGCTATGCTGCTGATTTTCTAAATCGTTATAAATCAGTAAGTTAAGAAATTGGTTCTGTGATTTGTTGCATTGTTGCATTGTTGCATTGTTGCATGAGGGTGGGTAATAGGAGTTTTTGCGGATATATCCCATCTTCCGTTATTTTATTATATTTGTAAAAATATTATCATTTATATATTTTCTATCATCTTATTATAGTCTGTTTTTTAAAGCACT
>JAIKWS010000093.1 GCA_024684515.1 Prevotella sp. | reverse complement strand
CACGTCTGAAATGCCGATGTACAAAGGATTTGAGAAGGGGTGGGTGTTTGCGAAACACCCCCCCAACACCCACCTAACCCCCCCCGTCGAAGAAACTTCTCACTACTGGGTTTCCCATCTTTGGAGTCAACGCAAAAAATAGCCTTTTATCAAGTGAAAACCCTTCGTGCCGCTTGAAGATACTATTCCCTTTGTCGGTGGGTGTTGGGGTGGGTGTTGGGGGGGTGTTTCGCAAACACCCACCCCTTCTCAAATCCTTTGTACATCGGCATTTCAGACGTGTTGGGGTGGGTGTTGGGTGTTTTTCGTTGTTATGATCAAAAAAAACGAGAAATATCGATTTCTTTAGCGCGAATGCTGCTACCAGAAATGCAGTGACAGAAAAATTGTCAAGTTGCAAAGTGATGCCGATTCTATAGGCCCAGTAGACGTCATTAGCGGCAGCTGACGTCAGATTGACCCTGGAGCTGCTTTAGGCACGGATGTCACCGTTAAAGTAGTAAAGCGTCTGGCCGGAGTTTGCATGGAAATAACCCATGTCGTCGGCCGTGCCGTTGGTGGTCACTGCCCCCGTGATGCCATCAATGAAAGCGAATCCGCTATTAGCGCCTGATGCCAATGGTGTTCAGGACTTTCTTGTGTACCAGCATTGCAAATTCCTCCCATACCTGCGGTAAAAGCTGTCAAGTCGGCTACGTTCGTTCCGTTTGTTGCATCTATATTCAGCGACCATTTTGCAATACCCGAGCTGAGTACAGTTACAGTGAGATAGTGCACCGCCGTAGGATTGCTGTCCTTCAGCGTCAGATTGCCACCTGCATTCTGTGGGACAAGACGGTTCATGAGGACTGGCGGCATCGTACGAATCAGGAAGTGCACCAAAGGGGCTTGATTTCTGTCAATTTGCTAAAATTAGCACGAATTTTATCACCGTTCGTTAAGAAATGCGGTCTAAAAATGAAAAAAAACTATAAAAAGTTTGGAAATAAAAAAAAATTGCTTATTTTTGCAAACTATAACATTTAGCGGGATGATAGCTAACTAATAAATATGCGATGAAGAGGCGTTCACAAGTCCATAGAAAAGGTTGCTGCCGCGAAATGCCCTCAAGAAGATGTCACTTATAAAATATAGTACCCGTACATATTAAATACAGATGAGTAAGACAAGAGAACAATAAATTATTAACAAACAAAACGAGAGAGAAATCATTTATGGAAAAAAGACTCATGACATTGCTGGCAATGCTTTTCCTATTGGTGGGAGGGGCATTTTCCCAGACTCGCGTCAATGGTACCGTAGTGTCGCAGGATGACGGTCAGCCCGTCATTGGCGCAACCGTACAGGTTGTGGGCACACAGGTCGGTACAGTGACAAACGCAAACGGGCAGTTCCAACTGACCTGCCCTGCTGGTAGCAACGTGCTGCGCATCACCTATGTTGGCATGGAACCTCTAGAGGTCAGTGCCCGTTCCAACATGCGCATCATCCTGACTAGTGACCGCCAGGCCCTCGACGAAGTGATAGTCATCGGCTATGGTACTGCCAAGAAATCGGCCTTCACCGGTTCGGCCGTAGAAGTGCAGTCGGACGAGATTACCAGTCACGTGACATCAAGTGCCACCAGTGCTCTGGTGGGTAAGGTGGCTGGCGTCATCGCCACACAGTCGAATGGCGGTCCTGGATCGGCTCCCACCATCCGCATTCGTGGTATCGGCTCATACGCTGCCAGCGACACCCCTCTGTACATCATCGACGGTGTGCCCATGGAGCAGGGTATCAACACCATCAACCCCGAGGACATCGAGTCGATGTCAGTGCTGAAGGATGCTTCGGCCGCTGCCATCTACGGTAACCGTGGTGCCAATGGTGTGGTGATTATCACAACCAAGAAATCGAAGGGTGCCGCTCAGGATGCCGAGATCAAGTTCAATGCCAAGTGGGGTTCCAACTCACGTCTGGTGCCTCAGTACGACGTCATTAAGAATCCCGCTGAATACTACGAGACACAGTACCGTGCCCTCTACAACAGCCAGTACTATCATGGTGCATCGGACGATGATGCCCATGCCTATGCCCAGCGCAACCTGCTGGATGCCAACAATGGTGGTCTGGGTGTGCAGGTCTATACCGTTCCCGAAGGTCAGAACCTGATAGGCCGCAACTTCAAGCTGAACCCCAATGCCACACTGGGCTATTGGGACGGCACCAACCTGTTCCTGCCCGACGACTGGTATGACCAGCTCTACAGCAATGCCTTCCGTCAGGAGTACAACCTCTCAGCCAGCGGCAACAGCGGCAAGATGGCCTACTACGCCAGCGTTGGCTACCTGAACGATGGCGGTATGGTTGACAACTCGCTCTTCCAGCGCTACACCGGCCGTCTGAATGTTGACTATCAGGCCAAGAAATGGCTGAAGCTGACCACCAACCTGTCGTTCACCCATCGTGACACGGAGAACCCCTCGTTCGACAGCGGTACCTACGGCTCGAGCGGCAACCTCTTCTACTATGCCAACTCGATGGGTGCCATCTATCCCCTCTACCTGCGCGACCAGCAGGGCAACATCATTGAGGAGAACGGCCGCAAGCTCTACATGACCCACAACAACTCCAGCCAGACACGTCCTGGCTTCCAGAACAATGCTGCACGCGACAACGACTTCAACCGTCGCAAGATGTACAGCGACATCTTCACTGGTCAGTGGGCTGCCGTCATCACTCCCATCGATGGCCTCAACCTGACAGCCCAGCTGAGTGCCACCAGCCAGAACAACCGCTTCAACTATCTGTACAGTGCCTTTGCTTCATACGGTTCTGTTGACGGTATCGCCAGCGTGGAGCACGACCGCACCTTTGCCATCAACCAGCAGTATCTGGCCAACTACACACGCACCTTTGCCGAAAAGCACAATGTCAATGCACTCCTCGGCTACGAGCAGTACAAACTGAAGTCTCAGGTGCTCAGTGGCTCGAACGACCACCTCTACGACCCGTTCATCGGCGAGTTGGGAAATGCCACCGGTACAGAGCAGAAATCATTGGATTCATATACCGACCACTACATGCTCGAGGGCTATTTTACCCGTCTGGGCTATGACTACGACAACAAGTATTACGTCAACGGCACCTTCCGTCGCGATGCCAGCTCGAAGTTCGCTCCCGGCCACCGCTGGGGTACCTTCTGGAGTATCGGCGGTGCCTGGCAGATCAATCAGGAAGCCTTCATGCAGGATATTGACTGGGTAGACCAGTTGAAGCTGAAGCTGTCGTATGGTGAGAATGGTAATGACCAGGGCATGAACTACTATGCCTATGCCGACCTGTTCACCACCTCTTACAACAGCACAACCAAGGAATACAGTATTACCATGTCGCGACTGGGCAACAACGACCTGACCTGGGAGACGAAGAAATCGTGGAACGCCGGTCTGGAGTTCACCCTCTTCAAAAACCGCCTCACTGGTAGTCTCGAAGTCTACACCGGTACCACCAGCGACCTGCTGTGGCCCAAGTCACTGCCTGCCTCGGCTGGTAAGACGGTCAACAGCTACTATGTCAATATCGGTACACTGAAGAACAGCGGTATTGAACTGAGCCTCGACGGAACCATCATCCGCAAGAAGAACTTCTCATGGAACCTGAACCTGGCCCTGAACCACAACCACAACGAGTTCACAGAGCTTGATCCCGGTATTGCCGAGACAGGCCAGCGCTATTCTAACAGCATCATCCGCAAGGGTGGCTCATCGGCTCAGGCCTACATGGTTCAGTATGTCGGCGTGAACGAACAGGGACAGGCTCTCTATCGTGCACAGTTCGTAAAAGGCAAAGATGGTGCTCGTGTGAACCAGGAGAAGAATGCCGACGGATCGCTCAACGAATACTCGGGCGATACCCGCGTGAACAGCTATGGTAATAAGGATAGCGACTACCCCTATGGTGTGGAGGAAGGCTATGTCACCGACATCTCGAAGGCTACCCGTTATGACTGTGGCGACATCCTGGCAAAGGTTCAGGGTGGTTTCGGCACCAGCCTCAATATCTTCGACGTGGAAGTATCGGCACAGTTCTCCTTCCAGCTGGGTGGAAAGTTCTATGACGGTGGCTATCAGCAGCTGATGCACAACGGCCAGGAGGCTGGCCACGCTATGCACCGCGACCTGCTGGATGCCTGGAGCGAGACCAACAAAGGCTCTGACATCCCCCGTCTGAGCACCGCTGCCGTCGACGATCCTGGTGTCGTTTCACAGACACCTCAGGACCGTTTCCTGACCAACAGCAACTACCTCTGCCTGAACAACCTCTCGGTAGGATATAATCTTCCTTCCAGCTGGGTTACCCCGCTCACACTACGTTCTGTACGCGTATTCGTGGCAGGTGAGAACCTCTTCCTGCTTACTGCCCGCAAGGGTATGGATCCCCGCTATTCACTTGGCGTAGGCTCCATGACTGGCGGCAGTGGTTTGCAGTCGGGTAGCTATGCTGCCATGCGCACTGTGACAGCCGGACTCTCGGTTACTTTCTAAGTGTTTAAAAGGTATAAAGGTTAAATAGAAAAAAACGAAACAATTATGAAACTATATAAGATTTCTTACCTGCTGGCTGGTGCTGCTCTCCTTACAACAAGCTGCAACGATGTTGACGAGCAGCTACCCGAGGGCGGATTCCTGCACGCTGATCAGGTTACAGAAACCAACCTGGCACTGCCCGCCCGTATGCAGGCTAGCTTTGCCGGCGTGTTCAACTTCACGGCAAAGCCCTACTCCGGCTACCCAAGTTCTAGCCGTGCTGACGACTTCGGCATGGTGATGGCTGCACTGTCCCTCGACCTCGAGGGTGCCGACGTGTTTGGTGGTGACAACAACTACAACTGGTTCTCAACGGCCAGCGAATACTCTAACCGTAATCCTAACTATGCCAATCCTTTCATCCGCTACAAGGTGCCCTATACCCAGATTGGATTGTGCAATGAGTTCATTGCCTCGCTGCCTGCCGACTCGAAAGATCCCAGCATCATCAATCAGATGGCTCAGTGCCGTGTGGTACGTGCCTTCGACTATTTGGCACTGGCTCCGTACTTCCAGTTCGGCTTTTCCAAGGCTGCCGACGAGCCCTGCGTGCCCCTGCTGAAGGATGACGTTGACTTTTCCGACAACCCACGTGCCACCGTCAAGGAGGTCTACGAGTATATCATTCAGGAACTCACCGAGGCCATCGCTCAGTTTGAGGAAGCTGGCATCACCCGCACCAACCGTGCCTATGCCGATGCCCATGTGGCCTATGGCTTGCGTGCACGTGCCAACCTAGCCATTGGCAAGTACCAGGAGGCTGCTGACGATGCCGTGAAGGCTGCCGAAGGATTCACCCCTGCCACCATGGCCGAGATAGGCAAGCCAGCCTTCTGCGACATGGCTAGCGAGCCCAACTGGATCTGGGGCATCAACGTGAGCAAGGCCCTCGTAGAGGGTTGCGAATATGCCACCTCGTCATCATGGATATCATCGTTCTCGGGCGACGGATATGCTGCTGCCACCGACAACGTGCCACACATCAACATCCTGCTCTACAACAAGATTCCCGAGAGCGATGTCCGCAAGGGATGGTGGCTCAACAAAGACAAACATTCTGACAACTGGGCTAAGCTCACATGGGTAGATCCAGGCGACAATACTGTGACGGCTACTGGCGACGAGATTGCCGACTTCGAGACCAGCGATGGCGGTAAGGTGGCCTTCGGTCCCTATACCAGCATCAAGTTCGGCATGAAGAGTGGCATTGGCTCTACTGTCAACGACAACGACTGGCCTCTGATGCGTGTCGAGGAGATGATTCTCATCCAGGCCGAGGGTCTGGCCAAGAGCGGCAAGGAAGCCGAGGGTCGCAAGGTCCTCGAGGACTTCGTGCGCAACTATCGTGATCCTGAATACAACAGCAACGGACGTGGACTGTCGCTGGCCGACGAGATATGGTTCCAGCGTCGTGTTGAGCTCTGGTGCGAGGGATTCTTCATGAGCGATGCCAAGCGTCTGGGTAAGCCCATCGTGCGTTTCCACGGCAATGGCACCACCAACTTCCCCGAGGCATGGCAGTTCAACATCGCTGCCGACAATGCCTATCTGAATATGCGTTTCCCAACTGCCGAGATGAACAACAACCGTGGCATCGTGGACAACAGCGGAGGCACACAGCCTGTACAGGGTGAGAATGCAAGCCTGCGTGACGGTGTGACCGATTGAACATCGAATATTGAATAATGATTATTGACCATTGAAATTTATTTGCATTATGAAAATTAACAAGATATTCCTGTTCGCTACGATGGCTTCGGCTGCCCTGTTCACAGCATGTAGCGACGATGACGATGACTATGCCGGCCCAGGCGAATGGAACGCCACCGCCGACTATGCCAATATTTACTTCGAGGAGACCAGCAAGGTTGAGAGTGTCGACCCAACGGCACCCACTACTGCCAGCTTCCAGGTCTACCGCCGGGTGCAGCACGAATATGTCTTCGGCAAGGATGCCGAGGGCAATATTATCCCCGACTCTATTGTCAGCGACAAGATTGTGACCTCGCTGCCGGCACGTACCGTGAAGCTCGAAATCATCGAGAACACCAACGATGTGTTCACAATCTCTGATGCCAACTTTGCCGAGGGTGACAGCGTTGCTACTGTCAACGTCACCTACGACGGTGCTGAGGTGGGTGTGCCTCACGTGCTGAAGGTTAGCAGTAGCGACCCTTCGCTCGTCTCCTACTATTCGCAGGACATCACCTATACCTATACCGTTACCCGCGTGAAGTGGAACCTGCTGGGCACCGGACACATTGCCGACAACTACTACATCGGCGAAGAGGGTGATGTGGAGATCTATCAGCGTGACGATGCCCCCACAGAGTTCCGCGTCATGCATCCCATGGACGAGATGCTGGCCAAGGCCAAGGCCAAGACCGACTCGTGGGCAGAAGGTGAGTTCAACGGCAAACAGCCCGAATACATCACCATCAGCCTGATCAAGAACAACCTGGTGATGTTCGACAGCTTCAACTCGGGATGCTACAACATGAGCTATGGTGCAGACGTATGGATCCACCATCCCAGCTGGGCCAGCAGTACCGCTGCCGAGAGCAACTGGACTCACAACAAGGTGCTCAGCTATCAGTCAGACGGTAAGACACCCGGACAGATTCAGCTAGCCCCATGGTACTACATGGACGGTGTGGGTGGATGGAACCAGACACAGGCCGATGGCATCATCGTCATCACCTTCCCTGGCTACACACCAAAGTATGTTGCCAGCCTGGAGAACGAAGACTTCGGATGGGCACCACTATTCTCTGGTGTCACCATCTCTGAGAAGCTGGGAACTACCATCGAGGGTGCCACACTCTATAAAGGCACTGAGATTGCAGAGCTGGCAGCAGCCGAAGATAGTTGCTACGAGCGCTACTATGAGCAGGTGGGACATCCCTATATCATTGCCAATGCCTATGCCGAGGGCACACAGATGCTCTTCTGCGTGAGCAACGAGGGCAAGGTGGTCGTTCCTGAAGGCTACGAGCTACAGGCAACAGGCCTGAAATCATTGGGCGACGATGTGTATGCCAAGATCAATGGCGGCAAGTCTACCTTCAGCGAGACATGCGTGACACTCAATATCACCTTCGCCAGCCAGGACGGCTCGGTGACCTACGGCACGACTAACGAGACCTTCGTCAATCCTACCTACAAAGAGGTGGGCACAGGTGTCTACACCTATGGCGTAGAACAGCTCAGTCAGGATGCCGAGAGCTTCTATGAAGGTACCGTCAACAGCACACTCTACCAGTGCGAGCAGATGCCTGGCAACTTCTACCTCAAGCCATGGGCCAACAGCGAGGAGGGACTGCAGTTCACCATCGGCAACGACGGATACATCCGCTTCTACCAGTTCACTGGAGACGCCTATAGTACCTATGGAGATGTATACTTCATCGACCTCGAGAGCTACAACCCTGCCTATACACAATATCTGGGCACCTACGATGAGGCAACGAAGACCTATACCTTCTCCGGAGCATACTATATACCCGATGCTGGTGGCTTCGGACTCATCTCCGAGACCTTCGTGCTCGGTGCTGAGGCTCCCGCTTCTGCACGCAACATTCCTGCCCGACAGCTGGGCATAGAGATCGACAAGAGCATCAAGGCACAGTCACGCTTCATCCCACAGACTGTTGGGAAGGGCAACTCTATTCTCAGACATACTGACTCGCTGCCCATGCCGGTTCAGAAGTAACATTGCAACATCGCAATACCTATAACAAGAGGGTGTGTCACATACTGGCACACCTCTCTTTTTGTATGCTCGGCATGAGTATTGTCTAACGGGTGCAAGTCCCGAGTGAGCCCTAATAGCGGGAATCACATAGCCAAGAGCAAGGGTGTCCGTCGCGAGGCGGAATCTGAAAGAAGCTTACGGCAAACATCTGGCCT
>JAIKWS010000030.1 GCA_024684515.1 Prevotella sp. | reverse complement strand
TGGCCATCTCGCAGGCATAAAGGTTAATGCCGAGCGCCTTGGCTGCCTCAACGAGTTCTTCGAGAGTCGCCACATTGTTCTTACGCATCAGGTAGCGGAAGATCTTGGGGCCTGCACTGAGGAAGTTGAAACGGCTTGTGGGTGTCACTTTCAGTCCACCCATCATGAAGCCGAAAATCTTCGTCAGCCAGTTGCCACCCGTAAACGAGCGCCCCTGCTTCTGCTTGATGGCGTCGAGCCCCCAGAAGGTAAAGAAGATGTTCACTTCATACCCTACTGCTGCCGCGCCCGTACCTAATGTAAATACTGCCGTCAGTTTGTCGAAATCGCCACTGAAGGCGATGATGCTTAGTTTCTTGTTGTCTGCCATAATTTCTATACGTTTGAGTCTGGGTGCAAAGGTACGGTGAAATCAGCATGTCCACAATCGCCTGATTGTGGCATTTTGCCTACCAATTGTTTGGTATAAGCGGATTTTTTACTATCTTTGCAGCAAAAAAACAGTATAGAATTATGAAACAGCCCACTCCCGAACGCGTTTTGAGTATCTTCAGTGAACTCAACCGAATCCCACGCCCGTCGCATCATGAAGAGCGCGTGGCCGACTATCTCTGCCAGTTTGCCCAGCGCCTACAGTTAGACTATGAGCGCGACGCAGAGAACTGCGTCGTCATCCGCAAACCTGCCACACCAGGGTACGAGGGCGCAGAGACCATCGTACTCCTGAACCACATGGACATGGTGTGCGTAGGGATGGCCGACCCGCTCAACGACCCCATTGAGGCATACGTGGAGGATGGTTGGATGAAGGCAAGGGGCACTTCGCTGGGTGCCGACAACGGCATCGGCCTCTCGATGGCTCTTGCCGTGCTGGAAAGCGACACCATCGAGCACCCCGCCCTGGAAGTGATCACGACGACCAATGAGGAGGACGGCATGACGGGAGCCGCCCAACTGTCGAAGGACTTCATCCGAGGGCGTAAGGTCATCAACCTCGATTCTGAAGACTACGACACCATCACGACGGGAGCCGCTGGAGCCACCCTGCAGTTCCACCGTATTCCCCTTCAGCATACAGCTGTTGCGGAGGATGAATGCCAGTGGTACCGCATCAGGTTTGAAGGCGGATTGGGCGGTCATTCTGGCGTCGATATCAACAAGGGGCGCTGCTCGGCCGTTGTTGCAGCAAAGGCAACCCTGGATGATCTTGCCAGACGGCATGAAATCAGCGTGGCATCCATAAATATTGGTGAGGCCAACGCCTCGATAGCCTCAAAGGGCGAGATCGTGATGGCTGTGCATTCCCAAGACCGTCATCTGCCCGTTATCAACTATCAACAGGAAATTAATGAGTGGCTGCACAGGGAATACCCTCTGGACATGGGCATGACATGCATCATCGAGCCCTGCGAGCCACAAGCCCAGGTGATCAGACCTGAGGTGCTCCAGTCGCTGATGACCTGTCTGCAGCAGGTGCCTCAGGGGGTGGTCAGAATGAGCACTGTCATGGACGACACGGTGGAAACATCAAACAATATCGGGCGCATCAGTACCGAAGGCGACCACCTCTTTATCAGTACGCACTCGCGTAGTTTCATCGATGCCGACATGGCAAGGCTCAGTCAGCAGATTGCCGCTGCCTTCGCCGCTGCAGGAGCCACCTCTGAGACCGTCATGTCAGCACCTGCCTGGCAGGAAGACCAGCAATCGCCTTTCCTCCAACTGACCAGCGACACCTTCCTCGACGTGCTGGGCTGGCGGCCACGCATGGTGGCCATGCACTTCGTGCTCGAGGCGGGCTTCTTCGTGGAGCATTATCCTGGCATCCAGATAGCCAGCATCGGCCCCCGCATCGTAGAGCCCCACTCTGCCAGTGAACGGGTGGAACTGAAAACCATCGGCGACATCTGGCAGGTGCTGCTGGAACTGCTCAGGCGGCTGCGATAGCCTGTCACCCTACCAAACAATTGGTATGCGAAATGCCACGTTTGGGCGATTGTGGGAGTGTCAAAAACGCCGTACCTTTGCAGTCGAATTCAAACTCAAACGATTATGGCAAAGATTTATGTAAATGGAGACGCGCAGGAAGTAAGCCTGCCCCTCAACGTGAGTGAACTGATCAAGCAGTTGCTGGTAGAAAACCCCGAGATGGTCAGCGTGCAGGTGAACGAGGAATTCGCCGAGCGTGAGGACTGGGATAGTGCCCAAATCAAGGAGGGCGACAAGGTCGATTTCCTGTATTTCATGGGAGGAGGGGCTTTATGATAGATTTTACTGAAGAACAGATCCAGCGCTATTCACGACACATCTTGTTGCAGGATGTAGGCGTGGAAGGCCAAGAGAAGATAATGAACGCGCGTGTGCTCGTGGTAGGTGCTGGCGGCCTGGGGGCTCCCGTGTCGCTTTACCTCGCTGCGGCAGGCATCGGGACCATTGGCATCGTGGATGCCGATGTAGTGGACCTCTCGAACCTGCAGCGCCAGGTGATTCATTTCACGAAGGACGTAGGCGTGCCGAAGGTGAAGAGTGCCGAGGAGAAGATCAAGGCCATCAACCCTGACGTGAAGGTAGAGACCTACTATAAGTTCCTCGATTCGTCGAACGCACTCGATATCATTAAGGAGTACGACTTCATCGTCGATGGTACA
>JAIKWS010000018.1 GCA_024684515.1 Prevotella sp. | reverse complement strand
ATTGAAGAACCTTTAATTGCCAGTCGATTCTTGGTTTATTCAGGGCCAACTGTGTTACTGCTGATGGATGGTAAAGAGGTCTATCGAGGCTCACAGTTTATAGATTTGGAAGAATTGAGGTATAACATTAATCGATATATTCAACTAATCGACCAATGACGCTACCAAAATTCATCATTACGATGCAGGGCTATTTCAGGCTTGGTCAGGTAAATCAGCATAAAGATCTGTTGAAGCCTGGGGATTCGTGTCTGGGTGGTGGCTACTATCACTTTGACTACATCTCCAACCGTATCATTCTTGATCGTTCTTCATACGATTTCGGCAAACCCAAGTGGCATCTGTTGGAAGTCCTGAAGGTTCCATCGGTGTACAGGGACTTGCGGCTGGTGTACTATTATGATGATGGACGTGAGTTTTATGTGAGCCAGGAACTCCAGATTGAATACTATGACTGACTTCGACACTATATGGCGGCAACAGGACGAGATTAGGACGGTTGTTAATGCTGTCTTAGGCGAATGTATCTGGAACCTGGGATATAGTGAGAGACGAATGGCGATAGAACTTGAACTAACTACCCACCTCGACGAAGAAACAGTTAGTGAACTTAGTTGTCAGTTCCCTTTTTCCTGTGATTATGATGGTGAGGGAGCGAGAGGAACTAAGTTCGTTTTCGTGGCGTAAAAAAGAAAAGGCAGATTGTACTCTGCCCCTCTTTCAAAATTGGGTTTATTCAATAGACGTATAGATCTTCTTCGTTATATAGCCAATCTATTTCTTCCCTTGTTGGTTTCTTACCATCCTCATACAAAGAATCAACCAATGACATTGCTTTTCCTACTAGCAATTCAAGTGAATACAACTCTGATAATTCATTATAATATCCCCATTGCCTTTTATTCCACATATATACAAGGTCATCCTTCATTGTCATTCTGCAAGTGTAGTAGCATTTCGTAAATTTGGAATAAAGGAAGAAATCAAAGTCTAGTAGATAATCCGTTACTTTTTCGGACAAATCCAATGCTTGACTACACTCCTCCCATGTGATTTTACCATCTTTCTGAAATAAAAAAAGATTTTTTGTGACAAAGCCAGATCTTTTGCTACTCATCTGACTTCCGAGAAAGATGGATTTCATCCGACTTCTTGACTCTTCAATCAGTCACGACTCTGACGACGATTTCCTTTATGGCGGCGGTGGAACAGATGCACCGCGATAATTCTCGCCTCGGTGACAGATGTCGGCACTTCTTATCCTTGAATACCAATTTCCCGCACCTGACGCTCAAAATCGTTACGGTCACCAAGTGCCTTGTTCTTGATTCGGGCACGATAGGCATAGATGGAGTTGGGTGAATAGCGCAGGAAGTCGGCAATCTTAGAACTCTCATCGATGCCCAGGCGTATGAGTGCAAAGATACGCAGGTCGGTATTGAGCTGATTAGGGTCTTTGGGCATGATGCGCTCTTCAGGCCGCAACAAGGCATTGAACTCGTCGACGAAAGTGGGGAAGAGTCGCAGGAAGATGGTATCGAAATTGTCGAACAGTTCCTTCACCTCGTCTTCTTTCAGCTGTTCCGACCCCGTCATGCGCAACAGGTCATTATACTGATTGGCCTTCAGCTTGCGGTTCACCTTCAGGCGATAGCTATCCAGTTTGTCGATATACTCCGAGCAGATGCTGAGGAACTTGCCGATGTATTCGTCTTTCACGCGATTGGAGTCGTTCTGGTGGATGACGGCCTGTCGCAGTTGCTCGTTGACATCCTTCAGCAGCACGTTGGTAGATGATAGTTCGTCGTTCTTACCTGCCAGTTGTCCGTTGAGCGACTCCAGTTCGTCGTTGGCGGTCTTCAGTTCGTTACGTGCAGCCGCCAGTTGCCGGCGTTTCTTCTGCACATAATAGAGCAATCCCAGCAGTACAGCTGCCAGCAGACTGATAAGTACGATGGTGAGCATGAGCCGTTGGTTGGCCGTTTGAAGCTGTGTCTTGTATTCGTCGTTGATGCGAGCTACCACGGGTGCCACCAGCCACGAGCGCATGTGGGTACTGAAACGTGACAGGCACTGCCAGGAGAAGTTGATGTAGCGATGGGCACGGTCTACATCAGCATCATTCGTCAGGAATGTCTCTGCCAGGCTCCACAATGCTCCCTGGTCCATGATGGCATTGCGGATGTCGATGAGTGCCGACTGCACCAGCCAGAAGCGTTGCATGTCAAGATTGCCTTGCTGACCATAGATCACCGACCTATAGTAGACCATTGTCGCAAAGGCTCTGCTGCCTGGTTCGCAGGTCTGTTCCCATCGTTGTGAATAGTGCAGGGCTTCGTCGTTGTGTTGCTCGTTCATCAGCAGTGTTGTACGTAGTTGTAGCCATTCTGCCGACGTGCTGTCGAGGCGTGTCAACAGCGAGTCGCGATATTGGCTTGACAGTGCAAAGAAAGATTCTCTCAGCCGTGGGTCGTGGGAATAGAAGCCCATTTCGCCATAGAGGCGTGACTTGCCCAGCAGCATGGCGTTGTGCAGGCTGTCGGTAGTGAGCAAAGGCTCCACCCTGTCGTAGTGAATGCGTGCCTCATTGTAGAATCCTGACTCTGTGAGCTGATTGGCCAGCGCGATAAGCGTCTTGGCATAAAGATCATCTCGCCCCATACGCTGAGCCAGGTCTAAACACTGATATTGATAGTACAAGGCCGAATCGTTCACAAAGGGAATATACTCCTCATAAATATGTTTGCTGCATTCGAATCGTGATATGTCGTCAGTGGCTTGTTGCCGTTGTTGTTTCAGTTCCGCTATACGCTTAGTCTTACGCAGCAGAAAGACCTCCGACGAGTCGATAGCCTCATCCAGGACCCGGTACAGAGAATCCATCTTTAGCGATTGCTGACACCAAGAGGATGCGCTTATAAAAAGTGCCATAAAGGCAAAATAAAGTCGGTTCATAGCCAGATAGTTATAGTCTAAGGTCACAAAGGTACTGTTTTTTTGTCGTTCCAACAAGAAAAAGGTCGAAAAAATGCGATTTCTATCACTTTTCATCTATATATTTCATCAAAATAAATCTATATTTTTCATGTATGACAATTTGGTTTATATTGTTGCTAATCAGTGTATTAGTAAAAATTCCGAATCATAATTATCCATATTCGAACCTTGATAATCAATCTACACGACCTTATATTCTCTAACTTTGCACCGAATTTCAATCTTAACAACGAAAACCTTCAATTAATTAACAACAACATTATTCGTATGAGAGAGACAATGAAACTATCAGCGATGAGGCGATCTATTTTCGCCATCTTCGCCATGGTTCTTTCAATGACAGCCCTTGCCCAAAGTGGTATCACGGGCAAGGTCATTGACGAGAACGGAGAAGCCGTCATCGGAGCTTCGGTATTGGAGAAAGCCAATACGAAGAACGGTGTCATTACAAACATTGACGGCCAGTTTTCCCTAAATGTGAATGCAGGTGCTACGATTGTGGTTTCCTACATTGGCTACATTTCGCAAGAGGTAGCTGCCCGCAACGGGATGACCATCACGCTGAAGGAAGACCAGAACACGCTGCAGGATGTGGTGGTCATCGGCTATGGTGTGCAGAAGAAGAGTGTGGTCACGGCCTCTATCGCCAAGGTGAGTGCCGAGGACCTGGATGGTAAGACCCGCTTGCGTGCCGAAGATGCCCTGAAGGGTATGGCCGCTGGCGTTAGCGTCACCTCGGCCTCAGGACAGCCTGGTTCGAAGTCGCTGATCCGCATTCGCGGTATAGGCACTATCAACGACTCTAATCCTCTTTATATTATAGATGGTATGCCCACCGACCAGGATGGTATGGAGAGCGTGAACCCCGAGGACATCGAGTCGATTGAAGTGCTGAAGGATGCTGCCTCTGGTGCCATCTACGGTGCCCGTGCTGCCAATGGTGTCATCCTGGTCACCACCAAAAAGGGTAAGATTGGCAAGGCACAGATCAACTACAACTTCTCCACCGGCTGGCAGTCGGCCTGGAAGAAGCGTGACGTGACAGGTGCCACCGACTATGCCATCCTGCAGAACGAGCGTAAGCTGCAGAACGGCATGGCTCCCCTCTACATGGATCCCTACAACCTCGTCGATGCCAATGGCGATGCCATCACAGGCTTCGGTACCGACTGGCAGGAGTTGCTTTTCAACGACAATGCTCCTATCACCCAGCACGACGTGAGCATCAGTGGTGCCTCTGAGCAAGGCAACTACTACCTGTCGCTGGGCTATTTCGAGCAGGAGGGTATCGTAGGCGGCAACTACGGACAGTCGAACTACGATCGTCTGACCATCCGTTCGAACAACAACTACACACTGTTTGATGCCTCGAAAGAGCGTTCGTTCCTGAACAAGCTCGACCTGGGTGCGAACATTTCCTATATGCGTGTACACAACACAGGCATCGATGCCAACAGCACCTGGGGCTCACCGCTGGGTTCAGCCCTCTACCTGGCTCCCACACTGCCCGTGACGCTGCTTGGTGGCTATGATGCCAATGGCAATCCCAACATCGGACAGCGCATGCTGGACCAGTATCCACAATACGACATGTATCTCGATGCCAATGGCAATCCATATACCGTGCCCAACTTCATCGGCAGCTATCAGGAGCAGAACAACCCCATCGCACTGATGCAACGCAATCCTAACCGAAACTGGAGCCATAAGTTCATGCCGAAATTCTCGATCGACCTGCAGTTGTGGGACAACCTGAAGTATCATTTCACCTACAGTGCTGAGCTCTCATTCTGGGGATACAATGCCGCTACACTCGAGAAGTACTATCTCTCGGGCAACAACAATGCCGACCACACCTCGGCAACAGCCTACAAGGGCAACAACAATACCTGGCAGGTCGAGAACACCCTGACCTACGACAAGCAGTTCGGCAAGCACACCATTGGCGTGGTGCTGGGTCAGAGTGCCATGAAGTTCAAGGGCGACGAACTGGGTGGCTCGCACTGGTATCTGGTCAATCCCAACAAGCCTTCTATCAACTACACCACTGGTGGCGATCTGGAGATCTCTACAGATGCCGATGGCAAGATGAGTGGTGCCAAGAGCCTGGTAGGAGCCTGGGGCGGTCCTTACGTGGAGCACCGCCTGAGTTCGGTATTCGGCCGTGCCAGCTACAACTACGACGAGCGTTACATGGTGCAGGCCACCCTGCGTCGTGATGGCAGCTCACGCTTTGGTTCTAACAAGAAATACGGTACCTTCCCCTCAGCATCACTGGGATGGAACATCCACAACGAGGAGTTCATGGCTCAGACCCGCGACTGGCTGACCAACCTGAAGTTCCGTGCCAGCTGGGGTAAGAACGGTAGCGACAATATCGAAAACTTCCTCTACAGCACGCAGACCGTCACTGGTGGCGACAACAACTACTATTTCGGCAAGGCCACGACCATGAACTACGGTTCGAAGTCCGACCATCTGGCCAACGAAGACCTGCAGTGGGAGGAGAGCGAGCAGACAGACCTCGGTCTTGACTTCGGCTTCTTCAACAATGCCCTGACCTTCACCGTCGACTATTATATCAAGAAGACCAATGGCATGATCATCGAGATGCCTATCCCCAGCTATGTGGGAGAGGCCAAGCCACAGGCCAACGTTGGCGATATGGAGAACAGCGGCTGGGAGTTTGAGCTGGGCTACAAGTGGAACATTGGCGATGCCAACTTCTCGGTGAAGGGCAATGCCTCGTACCTGAAGAACGAGCTGAAGAACCTGGGCAACGACACGGGCTTCCTGAACTATGGGATCTCGCAGTTCAGCGATGGCGGCACACGTGCCGAGAACGGACAGCCCTTCCCCTTCTTCTATGGCTACAAGACCAATGGCATCTTCCAGAATATGGCCGAGGTCAATGCCTATACCAATGCCAATGGCGGTCTCATCCAGCCAGAAGCACAGCCTGGCGACTTCCGCTTCGTGGATATGAACGGTGACGGTCAGATCACCAGCGACGACCGTACCAATATTGGTAATGGCGTGCCTACCTGGACCTTCGGTCTCACTTTCAATGCCGAGTGGCGTGGCTTCGACCTGAGTGCCTTCTTCCAGGGCGTCAGCGGTGCCGACATCTTCGATGCCACCTATCGTCAGGACATCGAGTCGGCCAACTATCCTACCTGGGTGCTGCAACGCTGGACTGGCGAGGGCACATCGAACACAGTGCCTACCTTGGGCGACTCCAAGAACTGGGTATGCAGCGACATGTACATCCAGGACGGCAGCTACCTGCGTCTGAAGAACATCACACTGGGCTATACCCTGCCACGCATGCTGACTCAGAAGATTGGCATCAACCGCCTGCGCATCTACGGTCGTGCCGAGAACCTCTTCACCTGGACCAAGTACTGGGGCTACGATCCTGAAATCGGATCGGGTGTCACCTCTATGGGCGTCGACTATGGCGTATACCCACAGGCTCGCACCTGGACCATTGGTTGCAACATCTCCTTATAATAACAAACCATCATTGAAAAGAAATAGTTATGAACACCAAGAATATAAAAGTCCTTGCCGTTAGCAGCATCCTGTGCTGTGGCACCGTCGCCACCTTTACGGCCTGTAGCGACGACTTCCTGGAGGTGACCAAGCCCGATGGCGAGCCCCTGGAGGAATACTATACCAACGAGTCTACACTGAACGAGGCTCTTACATCGGCCTACTCTCCACTCCACTGGCCCGACTGGGACGGTGTGGCCTACAACGACCTGACGGTCGATGCCGAGATCATGGGCGACGACTTCTGGGTAGGTGGCGCCAGCAATACCGACAACCAGCACTGGCATCGTCTGTTCAACTTCGAAGCCGATGGCAACAACACCCTGGCCACCCTCTGGGGCGACTTCTACAGTGGCATCAAGCGTTGCAACGATGCCATCAAGTATGCCTCGTGGGGACATGGCAGCAGTAGCTTCCTCAGCTCGATGGAGATGCAGGCCCGTCTGCTTCGCGTGTACTATTATAATATACTGTGGCACTATTATGGCAATGTGCCCTTCTACCTCGAAAACCTCACACAGCCCTATACGGCAACGCAGATCACGGCAGACGAGATCTATGCCAACCTGATGCCTGAGCTCGAGGCAGTCATTGCCTCGAAGGTGCTGCCCATGCGCTGGGATGATGCCAATGCCGGACGTGTGAGCCAGGCCATGGCCTACATGCTCTATGCCGAGATGGTGATGTATCAGAACGACAGCTCCCGCTATCCGCAGGCACTGGCCTATATGAAGGAACTCATTGCCAGTGGCGAATATGAGCTGAACCCCAGCTTTGCCAACATCTTTGAAGAGAGTGGCGAATGGTGCAAGGAGAGCATCTTCGAGATCACCTACAACGACGATCAGGCACAACGCGACTGGGGAACCTCCAAGTTTGCCGGCGGTAGCGTGTTCCCAACGCTCTGCTCGCCCAACGCATGGCCTGGTGGCGACGGATGGGATACTGGCAATGACGGCTGGGGCTTCCTGCCCGCACGTCTTGAGGCCTACAACATGTACAGCGAGGGTGATGTGCGTCGCGATGTCACCATCTGGGATGTCCGTGGCGTCACCTATACCGAGCGCTATCAGGATACCCACCTCTGGCATGGCAAGTATCGTCCACAGAGTGCCAACAATGTCGACTGCCCAACGTCGAAGAACCTGAACTACAATAACAACAAGCGTATCTACCGCTATGCCGAGACGTTGCTCAATGCTGCCGAGCTGCTGTTGCAGACAGGTGGCAGTGCCACGGAGGCTGCTGGCTATGTCAGTCAGGTGCGCCAGCGTGCTGGTCTCGCTGCCGTCAGCAGTGTCACCATCGACGACATCCTCACCGAGCGCCATCTGGAGTTCTGTGGCGAAGGCAAGCGCTACTTCGACCTGGTACGTGCCGAGGGCATCAGTGGTGCCACTCAGAAGGCTACGACCGTACTCGTTCCCGACAACTATGGCTATCGCACCAACAGCTGGACAGCCAGCAAGAAGCATATCCCTCTGGCACAGTCGGAGCTCGATGCCGACCCCTCTCTGAAGCAAAACGAGTACTAATCCTCTTCGCCGAGGGGCAGTAAAACAATAATTCCATTAAATACAACCATTATGAATACAAAGAATATAAAATACCTCCTCGTAGGCTGTCTCGCATGCTGTGGCATCTTCACTGCCTGCTCGCCCGAGGAGTTCGAGGGTGCCGATCCCAACGGCATTCCCACCGTCAGCGGCAATGATTTCGAGATCACTGTCGATCAGGAGACCAACCAGATGGTGGCCACCTGTACACCCACTGCTGGCACCTATCCTATCTGGATTATCGACGGCACCAGCTATTCGACCTTGCAAGAGGTAGGCTATACCAATACTGAGGCAGGAACACATACCATCGAACTGCGTCTGGGCAACCGCAACGGCATCAGCCAGACGGGTGTCAGCAAGACTTTCACTTTCAACGAGACCAAGCTCGACTGGAGTGCCGACTTCCGTCGTATCACGGGCAAGGAGTGGCGCATTGCCAACAAGGAAGCAGCCCATCTGGCCTGTGGTCCTGTTGGAACTGCCGCTACGGAGTGGTGGTCGGCACAGGCCGATGAGAAGAAGGACTTCGGACTGTATGACGACCGTATCACCTTCACGGCCGACAACAACAAGGGTGGCACCTATACCTACAATCCTGGTGCCGACGGACTGACCTATGTCAACACTGGTACCACCAAGTGGGGACCGTCAGAAGCTGACTTCGATGCTACCATCGGAGAGCAGACGGCCGCTTGGAATTTCGTAGTGAAAAACTGGACTGATGCCGAGGGCACTGTCAGCTCGCAGAAATTCATCCAGCTGGCTACCAACACGGCCTTCCCCTACATCAGTGACGATGCTCAGTACGAGAACCCACTGTTCCGCATCGAGGAACTCACGGCCAAGAAGATGGTGCTCATCTACGAGAATCCCAGTGGTGCCATCGCCTGGCGTTTCATCTTCACCAGCGAGGAAGGTGAGAAGGTGTGGGCAGGCTTCGATGCCAATAGCGATTACAACATGTGGAAAGGCATCACACCCGTCATGTCGTTCTACTACAATCCCGATCCAGGGTGGGCTAGCGAGCAGACACCAGCCTTTGAGGCCCTCTTCAAGATGGGCAACAATGACTACAGCATCACCGTGCCACAGGAGTGCTTTGCCGAGTGGCAGGCACAGGTACACTTCCACACCAACCTGTCGACATCGGCTGCCAATCACTATGACTTCTCGTGCATCCTCAGTAGCGACCGCGACATCGAGGGGGTAGTGCTGAAGCTTACCAGCGAAGACGATGCCGAGTCGATTATCGATGTGCACGACATCAGCCTGAAGGCAGGCGAAGACTATATCTTCTGGGTGAGCGATGTCGAGGGCAAGGACCTCTCGCCAGTCAAGCTCGTCTTCGACTTCGGACATGCCACCGGCCAGACCAACATCAACATCAGCAGCATCGTCCTGAAGAATCATGCCGACGACGATGGCACCGTGCCACCCAATGTCGATCCTAATGGCGGTGAGGGTGGCGACACACCTGCACAGGACTGGGACTATCAGAGCGATGCCAACCTCTGGAAGGCAGTCGACGAGGGTACGGCCTTCAATGCCTTCGGCTACTGGTTTGCCAACGACAGCTGGACGCAGATTCCCAACGCAGACTGTGTACACAGTGGCGACACCTACGAGATCACCCTCCCCGAGGGCATGGGTGCCTCACAGTGGCAGGGACAGTTCCATATCGATA
>JAIKWS010000112.1 GCA_024684515.1 Prevotella sp. | reverse complement strand
ACAACGAGGGCGTCTAGCTCAGGATTCCACAGGTGATGGCAAGCAATGTAGGTGTGTAGGGCTAGGTGTAATAGATAGTTCTGCAGACCCCACCCCTGCCCCTCCCCTAAGAGGAGGGGAGGGGAGCGCCATCCAGCCATGACACTATCCTTGTTTAGCGAGATTACAGATTGTTCATAAGGATTTCAACCGCACAGGTCGAAAAATCCCGGAATCGTCATTAGACGGTTCCGGGATTTATAGTAGATGATATTAAACTCTTACACCAGGTCAGCACGACCCTTCACCTCTTCAAGCACAGCCTTGGCAATGCTGCTGCTGAGCGGAGCATGGTGATCATACTCCATCGAGCTTGTAGCACGTCCAGAGGTGATGGTACGCAGGGCAGTGACATAACCGAACATCTCAGACAGGGGAACCTGAGCCTTGACGACACGGGCACCCGAGCGAGCCTCGTCCATGCCTTCCACCTGACCACGACGCTTGTTCAGGTCGCCAATCACGTCACCCATGTTCTCCTCGGGTGTCACCACCTCCAGTTTCATGATGGGCTCCATCAGCACGGGACCAGCCTTCACACAGGCCTCCTTATAGGCCATCTGAGCGGCAATCTCGAACGACAGCTGGTCGGAGTCTACGGGGTGATAGGCACCATCGACCACGGTCACCTTCAGTGAGTCCAGAGGATAGCCACCCAGGATACCATTCTTCATGGCAGCCTCAAAGCCCTTCTGGATAGAGGGGATGAACTCCTTGGGGATGTTACCACCCTTCACCTCGTTCACGAACTGCAGACCGCCATTGGTCTTGATATCGTAGTCCTCGTCGACAGGACCTACCTGTACGAGCATCTTGGCATACTTACCACGACCACCCGACTGCTTCTTGTAGGTCTCGTCAATCTCAACGGTCTTGGTGATGGCCTCCTTATAGTTCACCTGGGGCTTACCCTGGTTGCACTCCACCTTGAACTCACGCTTCAGGCGGTCGATGATGATATCGAGGTGCAGCTCACCCATACCTGAGATAATGGTCTGACCACTCTGCTCGTCAGTACGTACGGTGAAGGTGGGGTCTTCCTCTGCCAGCTTGGCAAGACCATTGTCCAGCTTGGCAATGTCAGCCTGCGACTTTGGCTCCACGGCAATAGAGATCACCGTATCGGGGAAGGTCATGGACTCCAGCACGATGGGCTTATCCTCGTCACAGAGGGTATCACCCGTACGGATATCCTTGAATCCTACGCCAGCACCGATATCGCCGGCATCGATGCTCTCCATGGGGATTTCCTTATTGGAGTTCATCTGGAACAGGCGGCTGATACGCTCCTTCTTGCCCGAACGGGGATTGAAGACATAGCTGCCTGCCTTCACGCTACCAGAATAGACACGGAAGAACACCAGGCGACCCATATAGGGATCAGTGGCAATCTTGAATGCCAGGGCAGCTGTTGGCTCTTCCTCATCGGGCTTGCGGCTCTCCTCCTCCTCGCTATTGGGATTCGTGCCTACCACGGCCTCTGTATCCATGGGAGAGGGCAGGAAGGCACACACATAGTCCAGCAGGGGCTGCACACCCTTGTTCTTGTACGACGAGCCACAGATCATCGGGGTGCACTCCATGGCGCAGGTACCCTTGCGGATGGCGGCCATGATCTCTGCCTCGGTGATAGAGGCGGGGTCGTCGAAGTACTTCTCCATCAAGGCCTCGTCATATTCAGCAGCAGCCTCCAGCAGCTTGTTACGCCACTCGTCGCACTCGTCTTTCAGGTCTGCGGGAATCTCCTCGACGTCATACTCAGCACCCATGGTCTCATCGTGCCAGAGGATAGCCTTCATCTTGATGAGGTCCACAACACCCTTGAAGTTCTCCTCAGCACCGATAGGCACCTGGATGACGACAGGGTTGGCACCCAGGATGTCCCTCATCTGCTGCACGGTCTCAAAGAAATCGGCACCCGAGCGGTCCATCTTGTTCACGTAGCCTATGCGGGGCACATTGTACTTGTCAGCCTGACGCCATACGGTCTCCGACTGAGGCTGCACGCCGTCGGCAGCACTATAGGTAGCCACGGCACCGTCGAGCACACGCAGCGAACGCTCCACCTCAGCGGTGAAGTCGACGTGTCCCGGAGTATCAATCAGATTGATCTTGTATTTATTCCTGTTCCATTCCCAGTAGCAGGTTGTTGCTGCCGAGGTTATGGTGATACCACGCTCCTGCTCCTGAGCCATCCAGTCCATGGTGGCGGCACCATCGTGCACCTCGCCAATTTTATGGGTCTTACCCGTATAGAACAGTATTCGCTCAGAGGTCGTTGTCTTACCGGCATCGATGTGGGCCATGATGCCGATATTGCGTGTCAAATGCAAATCTTGTTTTGCCATTGTCTAAAATTATCCTTTATCTTGTCAATCTTCTTACCTATTGCTATCAGAAGCGGAAGTGTGCGAATGCACGGTTTGCCTCTGCCATGCGGTGCATGTCCTCCTTACGCTTGAAGGCACCGCCCTGGTTGTTGTACGCATCCATAATCTCTGCAGCCAGCTTGTCGGCCATCGACTTGCCACTGCGCTTGCGTGCAAACGAAATCATATTCTTCATCGATACGCTCTCCTTGCGGTCGGGACGTATTTCAGTAGGCACCTGGAACGTGGCACCACCGATGCGGCGGCTCTTCACCTCCACCTGCGGGGTGATGTTGTCAAGCGCCTGCTTCCAGATGTCCAGGGGAGCCTTCTCAGCGTCCTTCATCTTGTCCTTCACAATCTCCAGCGAGTTGTAGAAAATCTCATACGACTTGGTTTTCTTGCCGTCGTACATCAGGTGGTTCACGAACTTCGACACTTTGGTGTCGTTGAATACGGGATCCGGCAGGATCACACGCTTCTTTGGTTTTGCTTTTCTCATTGTTTGTTTTTAATGATTTAGTCTGCTTGGGGCTGTTCTTTTCCTCGTCTTCAACACCCACTCCCGGGCATTTACTCAACCTTTTCTAAGATTCTCCAGCAAAACTGATTTTTCTTGAGTTTTCTGAGTTTTGTAAGTTTCTGAGTCTTTGAGTGTTTTGAGTCTGATTCTCCGTTCCGAGCCTGCTCATCCCCGAGCACCCAAGAACTTAAAAACCCAAAAACTCACTCGCTCTTCTTACTTCTTAGCCTTTGGACGCTTGGCACCGTATTTGGAACGACGCTGCGTGCGATTGGACACACCGGCGGTATCCAGGGTACCACGTACGATGTGATAACGAACACCGGGAAGGTCCTTCACACGACCACCACGCACCAGTACGATGCTGTGCTCCTGCAGGTTGTGTCCCTCACCGGGAATGTAACTGTTGACTTCCTTCTGGTTAGTCAGACGAACACGGGCTACCTTGCGCATAGCCGAATTAGGCTTCTTGGGAGTGGTCGTATAGACACGCACGCACACGCCACGACGCTGAGGACAGTTGTCCAGAGCGGGTGACTTCGACTTGTCTACGATCACCTTTCTGCCTTTGCGAACCAATTGTGAAATTGTAGGCATGATTAATTTAATTTTTTGTTTCTATTTATATTATTTATTGTATATATTTCAGCACATTACAATACCCCCTCGTCACATAAGGGTGTATTTCGGGCTGCAAAGGTACTACTTTTATATGAATTAACCTAATGTTGTCCTAGAAAAAAACCTGCGCAGGGCAAAGAATTAACAAGAAATAACACTTTTAACCTTTACAAAAGCTTTCACTTGTTTTCCAGAAGATAAAAAAATGCGTAACTTTGCACACGAAATTACAACTATCGACAATCAGCTGGATGAAAATCATGGGAATGCTACTCTTCATGGCCCTGCCGCTGGCAGGCATAACCTATATATCGTGGCACGTATGGACGTTGCTGCCCCTGTCAAATGGATGGAAATGGCTTATCATCATCGTAGGAATTCTTGCTTTCCTCACGCTTTTCATCAATTTCAGCGGAAAGCTCGACAGCATGCCACTATCCCTGGCACGGACCCTCTATATGACTGGCACATCAGCGCTATTTGTACTTCTCTATCTCACGATGATCTTCCTATTGCTCGACCTAGGACGCCTGCTACATCTCGTGCCCAAGGCCTGGCTCCATCATAATGCTGTGACGTCAGTGGCCATCCTGGGATTCATCGTCACCATTTTCATCTGCGCGAACATCCATTATAATAATAAGGTACGCGTACCTATAAATTTAATGACCCACAAGCCCCTACCCCACGACTATCGCATCGTCATGGCGAGCGACCTGCACCTGGGCTATCACAACACCCGTGCAGACCTGGCCCACTGGGTTGACATCATCAATGCCGAGCATCCTGATCTCATCCTCCTAGCTGGCGACATTGTCGACATCAGTGTCCGTCCGCTACTCGAAGAACACATGGCGGAGGAGTTCCTCCGTCTGCAGGCCCCCGTCTATGCCTGTCTAGGCAATCACGAGTATTATAGCAATGAGCCTCGTGCCGAACAGTTCTATCGCGATGCAAAGATCAACCTGCTTCGCGATACGTCTGTCGTCGTCGACAGTGCACTGGTCATTATTGGTCGGGACGACCGCACCAACCACCGTCGCAAGAGTGTCTCCCAGCTTATGGAGGAGGCCGCCAGGCAGATGCCCCGATTACACGACGAGTCCTACACCATCCTGCTCGACCACCAGCCCTACCAGCTGGAGCGTACAGAGCAAGCCGGCATCGACTTCCAGCTGAGTGGCCACACCCATCGCGGTCAGATATGGCCCGTCTCCTGGATTACCGATGCCCTGTACGAATGTTCCTGGGGAACCCATCAACGAGGACATACCCAGTACTATGTCTCCTCAGGCATAGGCATCTGGGGTGGCAAGTTCCGCATCGGCACACAGTCGGAATATATCGTGGCAACGCTGGCAACAGACGATTAAATACTGAGGATACCAATGGGTGATGCTTTTTCTAGGTCCTCTTCACTCGTAAAAAAAAGGTATAAAGGAAAAATCCATTAGCGATGGCGATTTCACGTCATCGCTAGCGAAATATTTTTTCCTGGTGAGGAAATAATTCTTTCTGTGCGAGAAAGAGAAGCAACTGACCAATCTCAATACGTAAAAAGTATTTACATTTGAACATTCATCCCCTGGCATCGTCGTGTAAGGAATGTACAGCATCACCAAGACATATTCAAATGGAGGATTTTCGAATCATGGGTTCATTGGCCTACGAACATATGTTCATCGGCTCACGAACATATGTTCATCGGGCTACAAACATATGTTCATTGGCCCACGAACATATGTTCATTGGCAAGGTAGGTCTTATGGTAGGTCTATTGCAAAATTCACATATTTCAGAAATGTCATCCTACCATTCCATCGCCTACCACCACCAAGGAGATTGTCCATCCAAAACGTTTTTGAAAAAAAACTCATCATTTCGTGAACGATTTTTTTCTTTCTGTGTATGCAATTACAGAAACAGCAAAATCGTTTAATCATAAAAAAGAAAAGAGATGAAAAGATTATTTTTGATTGCCGCACTGGCTGCACAGAGCCTCGGCACAATTGCACAGACAAAGGCAGTAGAGGTTGAAAGCCCCATCGTGGCGGAGAAGGATTTCGTGTGGTATACAGAACAGAAAGAGGCTTGGAAGGCTGAAACACAGAAAGACCCCTCGAACGAGACAGCATGGCTGAACTATTACAACGCAGCACGATACACAGGCTGGTGGGGACAGAATTCCGACAGCATAGCACGGCAGGCGATAAAAGAGATGAGCCAGGCCATTCCTGACACCTACACCTATCACTATTGTTCTCATATCGCTGTCAAACTGGGCCACGGCATCGACAATGATGGTGATAAGCACGCTGAAGCAGCACTGTCCATGTTGCCTGACAACATGCAATACAAAGACTACAACGAATGGGTGTGCTACCTGGCCATGAAAGGCGATGAGGAACGCATGAGCCAGATGGCAAAACGCTATTTCGACAGCGGCATCTATTCTGAGGACGTGCTACGCTACAGCTATAATGAACTGGCAGGCATGGACGAAGGCGGCATCTATC
The DNA here is from genome assembly GCA_024684515.1 of Prevotella sp. Classification (GTDB taxonomy): domain Bacteria; phylum Bacteroidota; class Bacteroidia; order Bacteroidales; family Bacteroidaceae; genus Prevotella. The sequence continues at coordinate 6,104 of JAIKWS010000112.1, read as the reverse complement.
TGAGCAGTGGCGATGCAGCCATCATCTCTAAATGGCTCATCCAGCAAGGCATGGGCATGCACAGGGACAAGACTATCGTCTGTATCCCGTTCCTACCTGTCAAGGAATATCGTGAGTGGCTGTTCCGCAAGCTGAAGATTGACCTCCCCGCATTGAAAGAGCCGGCATCAGCAGCCGACTACGACGCCAACGAACAGACGATGATTCAGACCATCATCGACCACTATGGCAGCAAGGTATATTTCTCTGCCACAACACAGCAGTCAACGATGGTCCCCTGGAAGGACAGCCTCTATAATGAAGGACTGATGCTGAAATACTCGAAGAAGGCATATGACAACCTTGCCGTCAAACGTCGTAATGTGGAGCAACGCTACATGCTGGAGTACCTGCTCGTGTCGTTCCGTCCGGAATGGACTGCCGGACAACGGCTTGCCGCCAACTATGCAGTGGTGCTGGCCGACCTCCTACCCTATTATGCCAAGCACGACCAGAAACGCTATGACTGGCTGATGAAGATCTTGGTGTGTGGCGTGACGAACACCTCGCTGAGTGAAGAGAAGAAGCAATCCATCTTACGTCTCCTAATGTAGCCGTCATGTTCATACCCCTAAGGCTGTCAGCGATGACTGACGAACAACTGATGCAACGGGCGGCTCATGGCAACGACCGTGCCTTCGAGGAACTCTACAACCGTCATGCTCGACGGTTGCAGGGCTTCTTCGTCCGACGACTGAACAACGACATCGACCTTGCGGCAGACTTTATGCACGACACCTTCCTGCGTCTCTATGCTGCCCGCGAGAGCTATCATGAGGGACGGAACTTTCGTACCTGGCTCTATACCATTGCCTACAATATCTACAGAAACCATCTACGCAACCAGCTGGACTTCGTGTCCGACGACAGCAAGGAGGTCATAGACAATGCCAGTATCGAAGTGGAGCTAGACCTGGAAATCCTGCAGAACGCATTGCGCGAAGTACTCAGTGGCCTGTCAGAACCTTATGCCTTGCTCTTCTCTCTCCACTACGAGGAAGAGCTCACCATCCCGCAGATAGCACAAATCACCTCATTACCAGAAGGAACCGTAAAATCACGGCTTCACAAGACAATGTCCATAATCAAACAAAGACTCAAGAAATATGAAAATCACTGAGAACGACATCATCCGCACCGCACGGCAACTGCGTGATGAAGAGAACAAACAGCTTCATGTACGTCCCTGGCGACGCAGCAGGCGTTTCCATATACCGGCATGGCTGGTGGCTGTTCCTGCTGCCGCCATCATAGGTTTCGTGCTGGGTATCTGGACCAATACCAACACGCAAGACAACGCCCCCTTGACCGCACTCGTTGACACCGTCTATGTTAAGACGTCTGACGCTCCCGTTGCCATCGACACTATTGTTCCTGTCAGGGCACCGCAACAAAGGACCAGTGAGAAAGAAGCGAGACCCAAGACCATCAACAGGCAACACCAGCCTCGTCACGAAGGAAAATCCATCGCTTACGACCAGATACGATATGACCTGCTGGTGAGAAACTAAATCTGGGGAACAAGCACACGCAATGACTGTTCTTCCGTTGTACGATATCCATCATGCTCCGCGATACAATTCCTGCGTTCTGCTGAACACGATGAAGGAGGCAAGACTTACCTCCTTCTTTGATGTTTGCTTGGTGCTTGGCGTGTGTTTATTGTCCTTCTGTCCCTGTCCCTTGTCCATTCTTTCTCCAAGACTTTGCAAAAACTGCATTTTCTTCAAAACACAACGTCTATTGCATAAAAAACATATTATTCAAGTTTCTGAAATTTATAATTAGCTATCCAATTGAGAGTTATACGATGATTAATGGAACATGACATTGGCAAACATCGCACAGCCACTCCCCTCCCATACTCTTAGAGCTTACTGAAAAAGTGAGAAATCCTTACATTTGCTCCTCCGAGATTCGCACATTTGACTTTCTTCTCGGAGGGGGGGGGGACAGGAATCTATTTCGAAAAATAGCAACACACCTACTTTTTCAGTAAGCTCTAAATAGAGGGGTAGGGAGTGACTAGCGCGATGTTCTTCTCTTGAGCAGCTAGCGCGATGCTCGCCTTCTGTATGTTGATGAGCTGCTCGTTAGCATCAAATGCATAACTATAAAGAGCGACCAGTTTCCTCATCTCAACGTACATTCGCTATCATCAGCGAATTTTTCATTGATTTATTCCTGCTGTCTTTTTCTTCAACACCTAACTCTTCAATCACGTTTTCATCGATGTTGAAACGATTATGATCAGGTTTGCATACACAATTAGTGATTAAGTCCACGCCCCAGCCAATTATTCCGCCTAAAAGAATATTACCAAAAGCCCATTCGTTTATAGTCTTTTCCAGGACAATGTCCTTATAACGCTTCGATTGTGACTTGATAGAAATTCGCTGTCCATCCAATTTATGCCTTTTTACACTTACCATATAAGGGAGCGTAACATCCCTATAAATGTCTTTTTCCGTAGTAATCGTCACGGGCTCTGTGGTAGAGCCGTCAATAAAAGATCTTTGGGCTACCACCTGAAGCAATGGTAGCACATGAAGACATTAATAACGTCGCAGACAACAGCGCAATAAACATGATTGAAAATACCTTTCTTTTCATAAAATAGATAGATTAAAGTGATACATATTCGGTTATAAAGTTACAAATTAGTGAGGAAAGTTCCAAATGTATCAGCTAATATTTTGAAAAATCAGTCAAAAAATCACGCTAACGGGTATATAGCGGCACCTCTCCCACGAAGATCAAAGGTAATAACGGAGAATGCATGAGAAACTTCGAAGTACGGAAGGCCCGCCAGGGGACGCAGGGACAGGAACCCGTCCCCGCGTCCCCACAAGGTGCGGCCGCAACCTCCGGTGTCCACACTCCGCATGGCCTCAGCCGGATGGCACTCCCCTCCCCTCCTCTTAGGGGAGGGGTAGGGGTGGGGTCTGCAGAACTATCTATTACACCTAGCGTTACCACCTAGCGTTACCACCCTCGTTGCGGGGCCTCTCGTTGCGGGCCGTCTCGTTGCGGGCCGTCAGACCCCACCCCTAACCCCTCCCCTAAGAGGAGGGGAGGGGAGTGGCTGCGCGATGTCCGCTCTTGGTGGCTGCGCGATGTCCGCTCTTGGTGGCTGCGCGATGTCCGCAATTGGTGGCTGCGCGATGTCCGCATGGTCTCAACCGCATGGTGTTGGCCGGATGGCGCTCCCCACCCCTCAAGGGGCGGGGTAGGGGCGGGGTCTGTAACTTTTAAACACCTAGCCTTACGCACCTAGCTTTATACACCTAGCCTCACCCTCGTTGCATGCCATCACCATTGCCATCTAATGCGTTGACCCCTCGTTGCATACCCCACCCCTGCCCAGTTAGCTTCGCTGACTTTTGTCGCGACTCGGCATAGCTCAAACTAGTTTGGCTCTGCTCTCGCTGCTCCAAAAGTTCCCCTTAGATGGGAGAGGAGTGCCATCCGGCTGAGTGCCATCTGGTAGAGTGCTATGCGGGATGTGCCATCCGGCTGAATGCCATGAGGGATGTGCCATGCGGCTGAGTGCCATCCAGTTACACCATCCGCATGGGGTTTTCTCGGAATTTCGCTTTGCGCAACACAGTCGGGCACCTTATCCGATTTTGTTTTTCAACTTGTCAAGTTCCTGTTTTGTGAAGCGTAAGATCTCACTCCCAAGGAGATGCATTTCTGTTGCGAACTTTTCAATCAGTCCTGCTTCATCCCTTGAAAAGTGATACTCTGAATGCAGAATCGCATTTTCAAGGAATACAGGATGAACCTGGAAGTTGAATCCTCCAGAAATCTTGTTGTTGACATATTCCTTGAAGGACTTGGCTTTCTCAACCTCTTCGTCTTTTGGCTTGCTGTCATAGATATGATAGTAAAGCCATACCTCAAAAGAAGGGTTGCTTTGTGCTACATTCCAGGCATCGTATGCTTTGACTTCATCCAACTTGTCCGTGATGTGTTGATTCTGTTCATGGCAGAACTCCCGTAATGGTGCAATTTTGCCTTCTGCTTCCCAAGTGTCCGTATCGATGACAAACCACACCGTGTCACCATATAGGTAGTTGATGGTATATAGCCTGTCCTCTCCTGTCAGTCTGTCTTTTGACAGTTCCATCAGTTTCAGCGGGTCTGTACCTGTTTGGGGAGGGATTGTTATGACCTGCAGATTTGATGATAAGCCCTCGAAAAACGCGAAATAATCGGGTTCGGTACCCTTACCCTCGCATATCACATAGATTTTGTGCGAGTCTTTTGTCGGCTCACGCTTGCTATAGTCTTTTCTTCTTTGAATCATATTACCAGTGCAAGTCTTTGAGGTTTGACAGGAACGGAATGCCACCATACCGTCCGTTCAGATAGCCGTTCTCTATATTGGCCGTCTTGTGGATGTTATAGTCGCTGAGAGGATAGAGCTGAGTCGCCTGTTCAGAGTCTTTCTGGGCAAACCATATTTCGTCAGGGCGGAAGATGCTCTGGTCGAGAAGACCCGATTCGTGGGTTGTGAAGACCAATTGTCCTTTGGCCGTATTGCTCTCTGACAGTTTCTGTATGATGTCCTTGATGAGGATAGGATGCATACTGCGTTCTATCTCGTCGACAATATAGACACCGCCCTGTCTGGTGACAGCATAGAATAACGGCATATATTCTATCAGTCTGCGTGTACCGTCAGATTCTGATCCTATAGTCATTTCTACTTCCGTTCCGTCAATTTTCTGATGGATGCTTACCAGCGTTTTCATATATAGCAAGTTGTCCTCGAAGACATAGTTAATGGTGCCCCCGTTCTGACTGTCAATCTTTGACAGTGGAATACTGGGTTGTGTCTTTGCCCGCTTGGCTATTTGTTGCAACTCTGGACTTCCTTTGATTTCATCTTCGCTGACTACCTCTTTCTTGACGGCTAACTTGGATATGCCAGTCTTCATCTGAGGAATGGTCTCGTTCACCAACTTCTCAAAGTCGGGATTCATATCAAGGAGGTGAGGAACGAAACCTGCAATGGAGTCTGGCCTGAAGATCTCTAACGACCGTGTGAACCAGCTAAAGGCAGATGAAGCCAGTGGCATTTCCTTCGGGTAATATTTCCCAAGGAACGATAGCAGAAACATGTCAGGTCTTACAAGTCTGTTGAGTGCATCCAGAAATTGCTCAGAGCTGGCATTGACCATATAATCGGCATTAATGGATATGCCTTTGTCTTCTCTGGCAAAAAGCTTGATGTCCTTTGTCTTTTTGCTGAGAAAGAGCTCCTCTACAACAACCTCCTGGGTATTGAACTCTATATGATAATAGAATACGTTGCCATCGGCAAAAAACTCTATCGCCATTCCGGAGGGGCTTATGAGGCATTCTTCGTTAAACTTGAATGCAGGTGGTTCTGGGAAAATGAAGTGTGATAGACTTTCAGATTCTACCATACCTTTCAATTGTTGGATGCATCCTATGAGATTGCTCTTACCAGCACCATTAGCTCCATAGATAGCACTCAATCGCAATACAGTGGCATGTCCACATTCAATCTTATGATTCTCGTGACTGTGGGTTTTGCTCGAAGGAAAGCTATTGAATTCAACAGCATTCTTGAATGATGCCAAATTTTGTGCAACAAATCTCAATAACATAACAATTCCGTTAAAAATTCACGGCAAATATACGAATATTATTCCATATATACAAATATTATTCATTATAAATTGAATTATTGACCGAATTTGCCTATTTGTGCAATATTCTTTCTCTTCGAAAGAACCAAAGAGCATTCTTTGCATCCCTCCGTGAAGTAGAGTAGGGTGTCCATATAAATATAAGAAGTGACATCATAATTTAACCCCCGCTCGCTAACGCTCGACACCCTCCCACCCCTGCTCAATGGGGTCTGTCTGCCCCCAAGCCGCACGGCTTCCCCCGAGTGTTTTCAGGTATAGATTATTAAATAACCAAGATTCACCCTTTAGGGCGTAAGCTTTGTGAATCTTACCAAACCCTTGACGTAGGGCGGTTTCTGCCCGGAGTCAATTTTTCGTCTCCATGAATGGAGAAGAATA